>CAZSEW010000139.1:0-2503 GCA_964606025.1 uncultured Candidatus Planktophila sp. | reverse complement strand
AATGCATGGAAGGGCAAGCCAAAGACTTGGCGTGGAGAAGCTGCTTAATAGCGCTTCAACCACTTTTAAGTCTTAAAAGAAGTAAATAGAATCATCCTGAGGCGAGGAAACTCGCCTCAGGATGATTTTTCTTAAGAGAAAGGAAGATTGAAGTGCCAAAGTCAAGAGCAATAAAAAAATTCTTGAAATTTGCTGGGCTTCCACTTGCAATCTTCACCATTGTTCTCGTGGTTCCCTTCGTAAATGGTTTCTATTACACCTTTACCGATTGGAACGGATTTAAAACAACAAAACTTGTTGGCTTCCAGAACTATGCAGATTCTTTTGCAGATCCTAAGTTTTGGACAACTCTTAGATTTACAGCACTCTTCGTAGTCGTCTCCCTAATTCTTGTAAATGTTGTGGCCTTTGGGCTGGCGCTTATCGTGACCTCTAAGTTACGCAGCAAAAACTTCCTTCGCACATTCTTCTTCGTACCAAACCTCATCGGTGGCGTTGTCCTCGGTGTTATTTGGCAATTTATATTTAATAGTGCACTTGTATCGCTTGCGAATAAATACGGATGGGAACTCTTTAAACAATCGTGGTTACAGGACACACATAAAGCATTCTGGGCGCTGATTATCGTGACTGTCTGGCAATCATCTGGCTACATGATGATCGTTTACATCACCGGCCTTGTTTCGATCGAAAACGATGTCCTTGAAGCTTCCCAGATTGACGGTGCATCTCCACTAAGAACGCTACTTTCAATCAAAATCCCATTGATGGCTCAAGCGTTTACTATCGCCCTCTTTTTAACGCTGCGAAGTGGATTTATGGCCTACGACGTAAACGTTGCGCTGACCGACGGTGGTCCATTCCGCACAACCGAATTGATCTCACTGCACATCTTCCAGGATGCTTTCCTTGAAGGTGACTTTGGTACAGGCCAGGCGAAGGCAGTAATCATGTTCTTATTTGTGGCACTTGCAGCTCTAATTCAAGTAACAATCTCGAAGAGATATGAGGTGCAGCGATGAATTTGCGTGCACGTGTGGGCAGAAGAATTACATTTGGAGTTGGTCTTTTCCTAGCAATCGCTTACTTCTTCCCATTCTTCCTAGTCTTTGTTAACTCCGTAAAGTTGAAGTACGACATTTTGGCCAACCCACTAGCGCTGCCAGTTCAGATCACTTGGGATAACTTTGAGCAAGCCTTTGCCAAGATGAACTACTTCCGTGCTCTGACAAACTCATTGATTATTACAGTCCTGAGCGTTTCACTACTCATCATCTTCTCTTCTATGTTGGCGTACTACTTGGCTCGGACAAAAAATAATTTATCAAAGTACATCTTCTTGATTCTTGTAGCATCAATGATTGTTCCGTTCCAAGCGCTGATGATTCCATTTATGGCACGTTTTGCGCCTTTGGTCTCATACAACAATCGCGGCGCTCTAATCTTCTTCTATATTGGATTTGGAACGGCGCTATCAACATTCTTGTATCACGGCTTTATCTCTACTATTCCAACAGAGATTGATGAAGCAGCTTCTATCGATGGAGCTTCAGATATGGTCGCTTTCTGGAAGATTATCTTCCCGATGATGCGTCCAATTACTGCAACTGTTGCAATTATCAATGCGCTATGGATTTGGAATGACTTCCTATTGCCGCGACTTGTGTTAACAGAGCAAACACAAACTCTGCCACTATCTACATACCTCTTCTATGGTCAGTACACAGTTGAATATGGACAAGTAATGGCAGGTCTTGCACTCGCGGTTATCCCGATTGTGATCTTCTACCTGATCCTGCAAAAGCAGTTTATTTCAGGCATTTCACAAGGCGCCGTTAAGTAAAAGCTACTTATTTAAATCTTTTACTGATTCACGCACCACAAGAGTCGTAGGAACAGAAATCTTTCCAAGCGCACTCTCTGGTTTCTCAATAGCAGCCAAGATTTGCGACGCTGCAAGTTGACCTAAGAATCGCGGAGGCTGAGCAACAGTTGTAAGCCCCATCGTTGCTGAGAATTCATGATCATCGAAGCCGACCACCGAAATATCCTCGGGGACTCGTAGCCCCTTCTTTCTGACAGATTTGATTACACCGAATGCCATTTCGTCGGATTCACAGAAGATTGCAGTCGGCAAATCCTTTCGCCCTAAGAATTCATCCATCGCGAGTTCGGCCGTGTGGTTATCAAAATCTGCTATTAGTTCATATGCAGGGTTAAATTCAATCTTATTTCGCTTTAGGGCGTTCAGAAATCCTTTCTTTCTCTGAATCGCAACTTCAAAGTTAAAGGCAAGCTCTCGCTGTCCCACCATTAAACCAATTTTCTTGTGGCCCATATCAATTAAATGTTGCGTCGCTGTCTCGGCAGCCTTGATGTCATCGATGGAAACACATGAACAACGATCATCAACACCACCTAGCAGCGCAACAGGAATACCCAAACCGAGGATTTGATTAAACTCTTTATCAGTTGGCCGAAGTGACATCACAATTAAGCCATC
>CAZSEW010000138.1:0-2508 GCA_964606025.1 uncultured Candidatus Planktophila sp. | reverse complement strand
TACAGAGAGGAGAAATAACCCCATAATCAGAATTGAAATTGAACCTCTCTCATCCCTGAGAAGGAATCGTTGGGCTTTACTAATCATGCCCATGGCGATACATATTCGATTGCGGAGACTTCTGTCTGTAAATTTGTAGAGCTTCTAGAAACTAGGCGGATAAGAACCCGTGCATCAGGTGAGATACAAGGTGATGCAGAACAGATTATTCGAGCTTTAATATTCTCGTGCCCCAAGATGGCTCCACCCTTTTCGATGACTTGTTCTGCAACACCAAATGCAATTTCATCACTAGAACTTGAAACAAATGCTCGAACGGACTCTCTAGCCAGTGTGCGCAATGAATCTTGTGCATCGCTTGAATGAGAGAACTGAGCGATAAATATGAATAGGGGGATGAAAAGAGGAATCGCCAAGGCTGAGAATTCAACGGAAGCGCTTCCTCTGCTATCAATGAGGACATTCTTAACTCGGACAGCAAGGTTTTTGATTCGACTGAGAGAAAGGTTGAATATCATCGTTGATTTTCAACCACAGCTAAGCCGCTTACTTTAATTCCTGGATCTTTCCCAATTACTTGGCTCAAGCCCGGAATGAGCGAAGGTAAGAATCGCTCCTCACGACTGACTACTAGATCTAAATTGTGATTGGAGTCAGGCGAGTAAATGTGGAGGTAGGTATCACTCTCCAGAAAATCGCCACTAATTGCTCGCTGAGAAGCTGCATCCTGTGCCGAAATTTTTGCCATATTTCTGCCGTGAATAGCGATTGTTAGTTGTGAGGCAATCAGGAAGAGAGTCAAAAGTGGAATTAATACCATTGCACTTTCTGTACCTCCAGATTCACATTGAATTAACCTCTTGATTCTGCGAAACAATTGCTATCGAATCCCATTCATCGCATCAAGTGAATTCTTCAAGATGGCGGTGAGACGTGGTGCTGCAATTGTCCAGATTGCAGTGACTAACCCTGTAGTCATCAGTACAACAAGAACCCACCCTGGGACATCACCACGCTCATTGTTTATCGCCTGAAAAAACCTGGTTCTCTTTAAATCATAGATTTTGACCGTTAAGTAGTTTGAAATCGAGATAGCGACCTCTCCAGAGATTTCACTTATTTTCTGCATTCTTTTCCTTCTTTCTCGAATTGATGGTTTTGTTTTGTCTTTTTCATCCTGCAGCAAAGAGATTTAAGGATGAAAGTGAAGGCCAAAGGGCGAAGAGAATTGAGATTGGGAGAATTAGAAATACAACCGGAATCATCATTGCAATCTCCGACTTTCCAGCGGCACTCAAGATTTGATTACGTTGAAAGTCTCTCGCCTCTTTTGCATGACTATGCAACACGTCGATTAAAGGAGCTCCACGAGTGATGGCGATAACAATCGCGTCTACAAATCGTCTTATTGCAATTGAGTGGACTCGCCGACTCATCTGATCGAGAGCCTGGCTAAATGGAGTTCCTTTTGCCACCTGATCAATCGCCCACTCGAATTCACGAGTCAGGGGTCCGCTTCCCCGATCAGAAATTCTCTTCATGACAGTTAAAGGTGATTCCCCTGCCGACAAAGCCAACGTCATCATTTCGACAATTCCAGGAAAATCAGATTCAATCCGAGCTCTGTTTTCAATAACTCTACGATTTAACGATCTCTCTATGACAACTATCGTGATGGATGGTATTGCAAGAGCGCTTCCCGCGATTGTTAAGTAGGACGATCCGGTTACAACTTGAAAGATTATTACTGGAAATGTGAACGTTCCGCAGAAGAATAATTCCCTGAGTCGAAAATTCTCATAAGCGATATCGCTAGTAGCGCC
This sequence comes from uncultured Candidatus Planktophila sp., assembly GCA_964606025.1. Lineage (GTDB taxonomy): Bacteria > Actinomycetota > Actinomycetes > Nanopelagicales > Nanopelagicaceae > Planktophila. Next base: position 685 of record CAZSEW010000138.1, on the reverse strand, counting down.
TAGCTCGGAGAGTTTGCTTCTCACCGAAGTTCGGTCCGTAGTCCTTCTAATGGTTCTCAGTAGAAAAACCTCCCAAGAAAATTCATCGTTTGCGATAACTAGGGCGGGAATGAGAAAGAGCAAGGTCACAAGCGTTATATCTCTCATAGTTCGCCTGCGAAAATTCTTGCTTGTTCAGGTATTTCGCCTAATTTGTTCATCCAAAGGTATGCAATTGCAGTCAAAAGTAATCCAGCGAAAAGAATCATGACTCCAGAGCTGTTTGAAAATGCTTCGGCGGTTGAACGTTGGGTAGATAGCAGAAGTAGAAGAATCCACGGAGCACCTGCGGAGAGATGTGCAGAGTTCTTAATCCAATTCTGTTTAACTGCAATCTCTCTACGGAGCGCCAGATCCTCGCGAATGAAGTTTCCGAGAAGTCGGAGGATGCTCATCAACTCTGTGCCACCTAGTGTTTTTGAGATAAGCAGGGCTTCAATGATTAAGTCAGTACTCGGCTGCGCAAGTTGAGACTTTGCTGTCTCTAGTTCTCTGTGAAAATCACCGGTGAGATAGAGGTTCTCCTGAAATGTTGCGAAATAAGGGGCAAGTACTGCAGGACCCCGCTTACCCAATCCAGCCAGCGATTCATTGAGCGAGAGTCCGGATTGCAATCCAGAGATGAGGTGGTCAATCATTTCTGGTG
>CAZSEW010000137.1:0-2508 GCA_964606025.1 uncultured Candidatus Planktophila sp. | reverse complement strand
TTGGTGGCATGTAATGCGCATTCTGAATATTTGTAGGAACCACAAAGTGCTCGTGGAGGTGATCCACGAATTCAACAACGCGATCAGGGTGGTGACCAGATACAGCTACCGCATCAAACATTGCGAGGTGCTGAACTAGCTCGCAGAGTCCGACGCCACCCGCGTGTGGACAGACAGGAACGCCGAACTTTGCAGCCATCAAAATATTTGCAATGTTCTCGTTAACGCCCGCAACACGTGTGGCATCAATCTGCATGAATGAGAATGACTTCGCTTGCAGCATCTGCTTGAAGAGAATGCGGTTCATTCCGTGTTCTCCTGTGGCAACGCGAATAGGTGCAATCGCCTTTGCAATAGCTGCGTGGCCAATTACATCATCCGGATTTGTTGGTTCTTCCACCCAGTGAAGATTTACATCTCCGATGCCCTTAATCCACTCGATTGCCTGATTAACATCCCAAACCTGGTTTGCATCGATAGAAATTTTGATATCTGGACCAACTGCTTCGCGAGCCAACTTAAGTCGGCGCTTGTCGTCTTCAAGAGATCCACCGCATTTAAGTTTGATCAATTTGTATCCTGCTGCAACAGCTTCCTTTGCAAGACGGACCATCTTCTCGTCTGTATATCCAAGCCACCCTGGTGTAGTTGTATATGCAGGAAGTCCTTCTGCGCGAAGCTTCGCTTCATTTGCAGCGCGGTGAGGAACGGCTTTCTTCAACATCTCGAGCGCTTCTTCAGGAGTGAGAGCATCTGTGATGTAACGGAAATCTACGAGTTCAACGATTTCTTCTGGTGACATATCGGAAAGGAATTTCCAAAGAGGCTTCTTCGCATTTTTAGTAACTAAATCCCATGCGGCAGTAATAACTGCACCGGCTGCCATCTGTGTAACGCCTTTTTCAGGTCCTAACCAACGAATCTGAGAATCACGAACAAGGCTCCGTGCGAATTCGCCCATGCTCTTTGCAAGATCGTCGACGTCCCGACCAACTGCATATGGTGCAAGTTGTTCGATTGTTTGACATTGCAAATCATTTCCGCGACCACAAGTAAATACAAAACCATGTCCTTGAAGTTTAGGATCATCTGTTTCAAGAATTACAAGTGCCGCTGAATAATCTGGTTCCTTATTCATCGCATCTGATCCATCTAACCCACGTGAAGTTGGGAAGCGGACATCGACAGTTCTGAAGCCAGTAATCTTTGGCATTGTCATCCTTTATATAAATAAATTAATGAAAATTGACTATTCGTTTGGACTGAAAAATCATATATGATGATTTTATGGCGCGATACAACGAAAAAGTAAAGCTAAAAAGATCAGAGCTAGAAGTCACCCGCTTAAGTTTAGGAACCGCCCCACTCGGTGGTCTCTTCGCATCTGTTAGCGATAAAGATGGAGATGAACTGCTCAATAGCGCCTTAGATCTAGGAATTAACTACTTCGACACCGCTCCACAATACGGACACGGCGTTGCCGAGGTCCGCCTAGGTCGAGCCCTGCAGAATGCAAAGGTTCCATTTATCGTGGAGACAAAGGTCGGCAGAGTTTTAAAGCGCGTAGAAGGTGTCGAGCCAGAGAAGTGGTTCCCTGATGCACCTCGCGACATCGTGCCAATTTATGATTATTCAAAAGCTGGAATTAGGCAATCTTTTGAAGAGAGCCTTGAACGTTTAGGTCTTCCACATATCGATATCGTTCTAATGCATGATGCCGAGGATTACATTCCAGATGCAATTAATAATGCATTTCCAGTTTTAGCCGATTTGCGAAGCCAGGGACTCATCAAAGCTATTGGCCTTGGAATGAATTATGTAGAGCCAGCCCTTGAAATCATGAAGAACACTGATTTGGATATTGCTCTTATCGCTGGTCGCTATACGCTCTTGGATCAAATTGCTCAGGAAGAACTCTTCCCTTATGCGCTTGCAAACAATATTGATATCTCAATGGGTGGAGTTCTTAATTCCGGTGTCTTAGCAAACCCAGCCCCTGGAGCGACCTATAACTATCTTCCTGCATCTGATGAAATCATTGCTCGTGCAAAGAAGATTTGTGATTTCCTTAAAGAGAGAAATATTCCTCTTATTGCAGCAGCGGTCCAATTTCCGATGCGTCATCCAGCTGTAACTTCGATTGTTACCGGCCCAAGAAACGTTAGCGAGTTGCAAACATATGTAGAAGGTTTTGATTTCCCGATTCCTGAAAGTGTCTGGGTCGATCTTGAGAATTCTGGCTTAGTCGAAAGATTGAAGGGCTAAAAATGAAACGAATTGGCCAAGTCATCGGAATTAAGCCTGATCAGATAGAAGAGTACGAACGTATCCACGCCGATGCATGGCCATCAATTCTTGCGACGATTAAGAAGGCGAACATTCAGAATTACACAATCTTTAGATATGAGCACCTCCTCTTTGCATATATGGAGTACACCGGCGATGACTACGAGGCCGATATGGCGATGATTGCAGCTGACCCAGAAACACAGCGCTGGTGGAAGATCA
>CAZSEW010000136.1:0-2516 GCA_964606025.1 uncultured Candidatus Planktophila sp. | reverse complement strand
ATTAACGCTTTTGTTATTCGAAAGCCTGATACACATGTCGATGCAGTTCATGCCTGGTGCATGGCGAAGAACGCTCAGATGTATGGCGTTGCCTTTGCTATCAATGAACTCGGCGATATTTACCTGGTAGGGCGTCTTCCACTCGATGCTGTGAATGCGAAAGAGATTGATCGCATTATTGGCTCTGTTCTGCAGTATTCAGATTCATCATTTAATCCACTTCTGGAACTTGGCTTTGCCGATGCGATTCGTCGCGAATGGGCATGGCGAGTTAGTCGCGGCGAATCGCTTGCAAACCTAGAAGCTTTTAAGCATCTGATTTAAGGCATACCGAGAAGCTGGAATCCCCAGTAGAAAAGTGCTCCACATGCTGCTGCAGCAGGAAGCGTAAGTACCCATGCAGCAAGAATGTTTCCAACTACGCCCCACTTAACCCACTTTGGTCCACGAGTTGCACCCGCACCGATAATTGATGAAGTAATTGTGTGCGTTGTCGAAATTGGCGCCTTTAAGTGGATAGCCATGTAGAAGAGAACAGTTGAAGCAACAGTTTGTGAAGCCACTCCGCGAACAGGATCGATTTCTACCATTCGCTTACCTAGAGTCTTCATGATGCGCCAGCCACCAGCATATGTTCCTAATGAAATTGCAGTTGCTGCTGCAACTTTTACCCAAATAGGAATCGAATCACCTGTATGCATTCCACCGACAACAAGTGACAAAGTGATTACACCCATTGTCTTCTGTGCATCCTGGAGTCCGTGGCCGACGGACATAGAACCAGCGGCAAAAATTTGTGCAACGCGGAAACCTTTTCCTGCGCGTGACTTCTTCGCATTTCTAAAGAGCCATTGAAGAGCCAAAGTTAATGAGAATGCAGCTGTGATACCCACCAGCGGCGAGATCACCATTGGAACAAGAACTTTATCTTTCACGCCAAGCCAATGAACTAGCTCTCCTGATGCGAGTGCTGCTCCGACTAGGCCACCGATAAGTGCGTGTGATGATGAAGAAGGAAGACCCTTCCACCAAGTGAGTAGGTTCCAAGCAATCGCACCAAGAAGAGCCGCCATAACGACCACAAGGCCTGCATTCGAAGGTTCGACATCGATGACATCTTTACCGACTGTCTTCGCTACCCCTTCGCTGATAAATGCGCCGATGAGATTTCCAATTGCGGCGAGGAGTAGAGCCTTCTTAGCAGAGAGCGCTTTAGTTGCAACAGTCGTTGCGATTGCATTTGCCGCATCATGAAAACCATTTGTATAGTCAAAAGTTAGAGCAACGATGACAATCAGTACAACGAGTAGATGTGCCGTTGTCACGGTTTAGGACTCCTTAAGAGCAATTGTGCGAATTGTTCGTGCAACTCGCGCCATTTCATCGAGCGCCTCTTCAAAGGCATCGATAACACCATTGACGCGCAGAATTGTTAGGGCATCAAAGTTACCGCTGAAGAGCATTGCCGTAACTCGGCGGTGAATTCTATCGCCCTCGGTTTCGATTCGGTCTGCTTCCGCGTAGTAGTGGTCTAAATCCTTAAGATTCTTGAGGCGAGGCATGCTACTTGCAGTCAATTCTGCAAGACGGCGAACTGCATCTACAAGATCAGCAAGTCCTTGCGGAAATTCTTGAACATCGTGCAAGATGATGAGGTCAGTTGCCTCTTCAATTTCATCCATTGCATCATCGAGCTTATTTGCAAGCTCTTGAAGATCTCCGCGGTCATATGGTGTAACGAACATATCGTCGACGCGACGAATAATTTTTCCAAGCAAATCGTCTGCTTCAGACTCTATTGCGCCAATGCGCTTTGCCAAATCCTTGCGGTTCTCGGCTGGTCCGGTAATCATCTCGTGGGCGCTGCGTGCACCTCCGGCGATTCTTTCGGCGAGGGATGTATATAAGTCGAATAGGACTGCATCTTTAGGTGTTAGGGACACGAGTACTCCAAGTGTGAGGGTCTAAGGTTCAGACGGATTTACTCGGGGAAGTGTGCAGAACACTATCGGAACGTGGCAAGATTCACCTATGTCCGACTTCAAATTAATCCTTCTGCGCCATGGCGAATCCGAATGGAACGCCCTCAATCTCTTTACCGGCTGGGTCGATGTCAGGCTTTCAGCAACCGGTGAAGCAGAAGCTGCACGCGGAGGAAAGTTATTGGCAGAGCGCGGACTCCTGCCCGACATCGTTCACACATCACTCTTGCGCCGTGCGATTCATACATCGCAGCTTGCACTTGATGCATGTGATCGCCACTGGATTCCAGTTAAGCGCTCATGGCGCCTCAATGAACGCCACTACGGCGCTCTGCAAGGTAAGGACAAAGCGCAGACACTGGCTGAATACGGCGAAGAGCAATTTATGTTGTGGCGCCGCTCTTTCGATACCCCACCGCCAGTAATTGAAAAGGGTTCAGAGTTTTCGCAAGATGCTGATCCTCGTTATGCAGATTTAGGTTCAGATTTGCCGATGACAGAGTGCCTTAAAGATGTTGTTGTACGCATGATTCC
>CAZSEW010000135.1:0-2532 GCA_964606025.1 uncultured Candidatus Planktophila sp. | reverse complement strand
AACATATCTTCGGCATCGAGATGGATCATCTCATCTGGATCATTGAGCCAACCATCAGGCAAAGTTGGTGGACGACCACTGCTGGTACGCCCTCGCGGCTTCTCGCCGATTTCAACTGGATATGGCTGCTCGTCGAGCTGATTAAGAAGTGAACGGAGCTCATTAAGCGAGCCAACCATTCCGAACTGCCTCCGAAGTTCTGATGGAACACGGAAACCCTTGAGGTACCAAGCCATATGTTTACGAAGGTCGCGACACCCACGATCTTCAGATTCGAAGTATTCAACGATCAATTCGCCATGGCGATACATAACTTCGCGCACTTGGTGCAGCGTTGGAAGCACGCGATTGTTGCCGCCGTTAAATGCATCAACTAGATCTGCAAAGAGCCAAGGACGTCCAAGACATCCACGGCCCACAACTACACCTGCGCACCCTGTCTGACGCACCATTTCAACGCCATCTGCACCCGACCAGATATCGCCATTGCCAAGTACTGGCACGCCAGTTGGTTTTAAGTGTTCAACAAGGTTTGCAATGGCAGACCAATCGGCCTTTCCTTCATACATCTGTTGCGCAGTACGTGCATGCAGTGCAACCCATGCAACGCCAAGATCTGCCGCAGATTTTGCCGCTTCTAAATATGTGTGGTGATCTGTATCGATACCAATACGCATCTTTACCGTGACTGGAATTCCATAAGGTTTTGCGTTATCGACAGCTGCTTTCACAATTTCACGGAAGAGATTTCGCTTAAAGGGAAGCGCTGCTCCCCCACCTTTACGAGTTACCTTTGGAACAGGGCAACCGAAGTTCATATCGATATGGTCTGCCAAATTTTCGCGACCAATCATCTTTACCGCTTCGCCCATGTGATGAGGATCGACGCTATATAACTGAACAGAACGTGGCCATTCACCAGCGCCAGGTTCAATCATGCGAAGTGTTTCGGGGATTCGTTCTAGCAGCGCACGCGCCGTGACCATCTCTGAGACAAATAAACCAGCACCTTGTTCGCGGCAGAGCATACGAAATGGAGCATTGGTAATTCCGGCCATTGGCGCAAGAACTACGGGTGGATCTACTAGATGAACTCCATCTTTGAGCGGGAGCTTAAGAGGATCTAGCAGCCGAGTAGACGTGGGGCTAACCATGCTTCAACCTGATCGATTGCAATGCGCTCTTGCGCCATTGTGTCGCGATCGCGAATTGTTACAGCGTGGTCCTCAAGTGTCTCGAAGTCGATAGTGATGCAGTACGGAGTTCCGATTTCATCCTGGCGACGGTAGCGACGGCCGATTGCACCTGAATCATCGAAATCGATATTCCAATTCTTGCGAAGCTGTGCCGCAAGATCGCGAGCCTTAGGTGAAAGATCTGCATTACGTGAAAGTGGAAGAACTGCTGCCTTTACAGGCGCAATGCGGTGATCGAACTTCATCACTGCGCGCTTTTCCATCTCGCCCTTTGCATTTGGCGCTTCATCTTCTGTGTAAGCATCCATCATAAATGTCAGTGCACATCGATCGACACCTGCTGCAGGTTCGATGACATAAGGAGTCCAACGTTCATTCTTCTCTTGGTCAAAGTATGAGAGATCTTTTCCAGATGCAGCAGAGTGTGCCTTGAGATCGAAATCGGTGCGGTTAGCAATACCTTCCAGCTCGCCCCACTCAGTTCCATTAAATTCAAATTTATATTCAATATCTGTTGTGCCCTTTGAATAATGCGAGAGCTTCTCTTTTGGATGCTCGAAGAGGCGAAGGCGCTCTGGATTGATTCCAAGATCTTTATACCAATTAAGACGAGTCTCAATCCAATACTTATGCCACTCTTCATCTGTTCCTGGAACGACGAAGAATTCCATCTCCATCTGCTCGAATTCGCGAGTGCGGAAGATGAAGTTTCCAGGCGTAATTTCATTACGGAAAGATTTACCAATCTGGCCAATTCCAAATGGTGGCTTCTTACGTGATGTTGTCATCACCTGATCAAAGTTAATAAAGATTCCCTGCGCAGTTTCTGGGCGAAGATAAGCCAGACCTGACTCATCTTCAACTGGTCCAAGGAATGTCTTGAGCAATCCTGAGAACTGCTTTGGTGTTGTGAATTGACCTTTATTTCCGCAAGCAGGGCAGTTCATATCTGTGAGTGAATCAAGCTTCTTCTTATGCTTTGCTTCATATTGCTCTTCAAGGTGATCTGCGCGATAACGCTTATGACATGCAGTGCACTCGGTCAGCGGATCGCTAAAAGTTGCAACGTGTCCTGATGCTTCCCACACTTCACGTGCCAAAATAACTGATGAATCCAGGCCGACAATATCTTCGCGGCCCATGACCATCGACTTCCACCATTGGCGCTTTACATTGTTCTTGATTTCGACTCCGAGGGGACCGTAATCCCATGAGGCGCGAAGGCCGCCATAAATTTCAGATGACGGGAATACAAATCCGCGTCGCTTTGAGAGTGAAACAATATTTTCTAGACGGTCTACGGCCATTTCAAATCTCCATCCGGCTGGCTGTCGGC
>CAZSEW010000134.1:0-2545 GCA_964606025.1 uncultured Candidatus Planktophila sp. | reverse complement strand
GGCATCTACGCCCTTCGCCACAAGGCAAAAACGCGCTCATTTGCCGTTGCTTTGGAGTCCAGCGCCAAGGCGCGATAACCTACCCGCCTGACACGCTAGCTACTCGTAAGGAGGTCGCCCATGGGCCGCGGCCGTGCAAAAGCAAAGCAGACCAAAGTTGCTCGCGATTTGAAGTACAACTCTCAGGAGATGGATCTCGATCGCCTCGCGAAGGAACTTCATGGGGATACCCCAAATCAGCAGAGCCAGGATGACGACGATCCTTTTGCTGAGGGCAATTACATTCCACGTGCTTAACGGCGCATAAAAGTGAGACCAACGCCGTATGTCGCTTCACTGCGAATTTACGAACCACTTGAAGCATTCGATGTAAGTGATCAATTGCGTTGGCAAAATCTCGACGCATCAACAGATACCCGCAAAGAGGAACAAACCCTCGCACTTCGACGCTTAATTTTTCCTGAGCCACCTGCCGTTCGCCCAGATGGTGCACATATCCTCGATATCGATGGCGCTCGCTACATATCTCCTTGGTCGACTGCAACACGTTGTTGGGCGGCCCTCGATGATTTCAAAGATTCACTTCCATCTTCGATTACTCCATTCTTCATTCCGCAATCGCTGGAAGAGGTAATCACAACGGGTGTTGATCTTCTTGAAGATCGCGTTCCGCACATCATCACCGAGAATTGGGTAATTCCACCACGCTGGTTCTCCCTCTTTACACCTGAAGAAAGATTCCGCGGCAAAGATGATGACGGTGCATTTTGTGTTGTTCGCACAACGATGGCGAAGGCTCGCGAAAGAGCAACTCGCTCACATGAAATTGTTTTGGGTGCATTTGGTGAAGGCCCTGTCGAGCAAGAGATTGAAAATCTCCTCGATTGGCTGGAACTCTTTGATGCTGGATCTCTCGTCGAATTAGATTATGGCGGGCTTGCTGCATACCTAGAAGCTGCACTTATTGAAAAAGGAAATGACGGGCTTGATGCAGATACTTCTATCGAGGATGTTGCACATAGTTTGTCTGGCCTCGAAGCAGCCGATGGCGCCGTTGCTGGCGAGGGCTACGAACGGCTTGTTTCACGCTGGCGTATGGTCCAGGCATTTGAATCTTCCATGTAATTACTGCGACCTATTGGCGTATTGCCACGAGCGTGGCATTGGTGAATACTTCGCGACATAACGGCTAAAACGGACACTCGTTGGCCAGCTTTAATGGGGGAAATATATGAACCGTCTGCCTGATGCAGAAGTGCTTCTTACCCCACGCGAGGTCGCAGATCTATTCGGCGTTGACCCAAAGACGGTTACACGTTGGGCAAAGGCTGGAAAGCTCACTTCAATTCGCACACTGGGCGGACATCGCCGTTACCGTAAATCTGAAGTTGATGATCTTCGTCAAAATTATTTCAAGGTCCAGAAGTAACAATCCAAATCGCTCATGAGTTATTCAATCGCGCAATTTTTCTTACTCGGTTTTCTCACGATGGTATTTGTCGGAGTAATTACTGGGCCGATTCGTAAACTCGCTCTTCGAGTTGAGGCAGTTGATGCTCCGACTATTGCACGCAAAGTTCAGAAAGAACCAGTTCCTTATTTAGGTGGAGTTGCAATTGCTATCGGAATTCTTGCAGCCTCTTACGGTGCAATGCTCGCAGTTGATTTCTCTTGGCAGACAGTGAAACTAGCAAGCTTTGTTCTAGTTCCAGCTGTAGCTATTTCAGCGATGGGCCTTTGGGATGACCTAAAGGGTTTAGAGCCATGGCCACGTCTTGTTGCACAGACATTTACCGGAATTATCGTGGCAGTTATTTTGACTGTTACAGACACAATGGGCTTTGCATTCGATAGCCACATACTCAATTACGCAATCACAGTTCTCTGGATTGTTGGTGTCTGCAATTCGATCAACTTCTTCGACAATCACGACGGTGGAGCCGCAGGAACGGTTGCAGTTATTACCTTCTTCCTCTTCTTTATCGCCTATGACCGTCAGCAGGTATTGGTAAGCGCCCTTGCGATCGTTACAGCGGGCGCCACAGCTGGATTCTTGCTCTGGAATCGCCACCCAGCCAAGATTTATATGGGCGATGCAGGCTCGCTCTTTCTTGGAATCATCATCTCGGTGCTCACCATTCGTTTAAGCCCAGGAGTTGTTCCTGCATATAAGTCTCTTGCCATTCCACTATTTCTTATGGCAACTCCAATTCTCGATACAACCGTTGCTGTTGTTTCGCGCCTCTATCGCGGCATCTCACCATTTCAAGGCGGACGCGATCACTTGTCACACCGATTGATGCGCAAAGGCTTAAACCGCAGAATCACCGCATTTACTTTGTGGGGATTGGCAGCCGTTTATGGCGCTATTGCGACATCCATTTACATCTGGCCAGATACCTTGGGCACACAATTAACTATCTTTGGTGCGATTACTTGGGTCGCGCTGCTCATTTACTTCTTACGTATTCCTTCCGAGGGGTAGACTTCAACCATGTCCGATAAAAATGATGATATGAAAGCAAGAATGCTTGCAGCCCTTGAA
>CAZSEW010000133.1:0-2573 GCA_964606025.1 uncultured Candidatus Planktophila sp. | reverse complement strand
GAGATTTCAGTGCGTGTTCACCCAGTAATGATTGATAAGAGCCACCCATTGGCATCTGTCCGCGATGCCTTTAACGCAGTCTTTGTCGAAGCTGAATCTGCTGGACCGTTGATGTTCTATGGCCGTGGCGCAGGTGGTCAACCAACTGCATCTGCAATTCTGGGAGATGTTGTTGCGGTTTCTCGTCACATTGCTCTTAACTCAATTGGTCAGCGCGAGACAGATTACGCAGATCGCGATATTGCACCTATAGAAACAACAAAGACAAAGTTCTTGATTCGCCTTGAAGTTGAAGATAAATCAGGCGTTCTTGCAGCAATTGCACAGGTTTTTGCAGATCAGGGAGTCTCAATTCAGACTGTCGATCAAAATGGTCGCGATGCTGATGCAGAGTTGATCATCGTTACTCACCGTGCAACAGAAGGTGAGCTTAAGGCAACTGTTGAAGCCCTCAAGAAAATGTCAATGGTGACAAAGATTTCTAGTGTGATCCGTGTTGAAGGAGCGATTTCGTAATGGGAATCTTTTCAAAGAAGTCAGGTGCGCACCAATGGCGCGGAGTGATTGAGGAATACCGCCATCGCCTGCCAGTTTCTGCAAAGACTCCTGTCGTCACCCTACGTGAAGGTGGAACACCACTTATTTATGCATGTGTTCTCTCAGAGATGCTCGGAAATAACGTCTGGGTAAAGTTTGAAGGAATTAACCCAACAGGTTCATTTAAAGATCGCGGAATGACAATGGCGATTTCAAAGGCTGCAGAAGATGGTGCAAAGGCAGTTATCTGTGCTTCTACCGGAAATACTTCTGCAGCGGCTGCAGCGTATGCAGTCAAAGCCGGAATGATTCCTGCTGTTCTTATTCCTGAAGGCAAGATTGCAATGGGAAAGCTTGCGCAAGCTGTTGTACACGGTGCAAAGCTTCTACAAGTTGATGGAAATTTCGATGATTGCCTCGTTCTTGCTCGCGATTTATCTGAGCACTATCCAGTTTCACTTGTGAACTCAGTTAACCCATACCGTATTGATGGTCAGAAGACAGCAGCATTTGAAGTTGTAGATATGTTGGGCGATGCCCCTGATATCCACACTCTTCCAGTCGGTAATGCCGGAAATATCACTGCATATTGGATGGGCTATAACGAATATCGCAAAGATAAGCTGTCATCAAAACTTCCACAGATGTGGGGATTCCAAGCAGCAGGTTCTGCGCCTCTCGTAACAGGAAAGCCAGTTGCAAAACCTGAAACTATTGCGACAGCAATCCGCATTGGTAACCCTGCCTCATGGGATCAGGCAATTGCAGCCCGTGATGAATCTGGCGGATTGATTGACTCTGTTACAGATGAAGAAATTCTGGCCGCCTATCACCTTCTTGCATCTAAAGAAGGAATCTTCTGCGAGCCATCATCTGCTGCAGGCCTTGCTGGGCTTATTAAATATAAGAACGCTGGCAAGCTTCCGAAAGATAAGACAATTGTTATTACATGTACTGGAAATGGTCTCAAAGATATTCCTTGGGCGCTCGAAGGCGCTGCAGATCCCGTGGTTGTTCCAGTTAATGCTGATGCTGCAGCTAAGGCGCTCGGCCTCGTGAAGAGTAATTAGGAAAGTTGGCGTAAGCGATGGCAAAACCAACTTTTAAAGCCAATCCAATTCAGGTTCAGGTTCCTGCAACATCTGCAAACCTTGGACCTGGCTTTGATTCATTTGGTTTAGCTTTCGGAATGTATGACCGATATGTAGCACAGATTCTCGATGAACCAGGACTTGATATTGATGTCACTGGCGAAGGCGCAGATGATGTACCTCGCACAGAAAAGAATCTTCTTGTTAAGGCGATGTATAAAGGTTTCGATTTCTTGGGTGGAAAGCCAAAGGGAGTTGCCGTTCGCGCTCTCAACGTCATTCCACATGGTCGCGGACTTGGCTCATCAGCATCAGCAATCATCGGCGGTCTTGTTCTTGCACGCGCTCTTGTACTTACCGGCACAGATAAAATGAGCGATGAAGCGCTACTTAATATCGCAACTGAGATGGAAGGCCATCCAGATAATGTAGCTGCAGCCCTCTTTGGTGGAGCGACTGTTGCATGGACAGAAGATGTGGCTGGAAAGCAACAGGCTCGTTCAATTCAGATTCCTGTAGATCCACGAATTCGTGCGATGGCATTTATCCCTGCAAATCCACTTGCAACTTCGAAGGCGCGGAAGATGCTTCCTGAAAGTATTCCTTTTGCAGATGCACAGCGGAACAGCACAAACACAGCCTTGATGATGCACGCACTTACAATTCGCCCGGATCTATTGTTGAGAGCGACAGAAGATTTCCTTCACCAGTCTTATAGAAGTGAAGCGATGTCTGCATCATTTGCTCTCATGACTAAGTTGCGAGCAGCAGGTGTTGCAGCATTTATTTCTGGCGCAGGCCCAACAGTTATGGCTCTTCATACTGGCAATCAGGAAGAGACAGAGCAGCTCAGCCGCGCAGGTGGGGCTAAATTTGAGGGTAAATCTCTTGAAATTGCAGCACGCGGAGCCGCCCTGCTATAGTTTTGCCATCAGTTCAACCCGG
>CAZSEW010000132.1:0-2579 GCA_964606025.1 uncultured Candidatus Planktophila sp. | reverse complement strand
AATTTAGATAAGGCTCTGATTTCCCTGAGATTTCTCAGTGGCAAGGCGGTATTGATTGACGACCTGGTCACAACGGGGGCGACCCTGCATGAAGCAGCCCGCGCCCTACGCAGTAAGGGGATTACCGTTGCCGCTGCTGTAACTGCCTGTGTTGCAGAACCTCTACGATAAGGGGGCTCGAAAGGGCTGACCGCTTTTTGGCTATTGGAAGGTAGAGATATGGCTTCGATTATCGACCGCATCATGCGAGCCGGCGAAGGAAAAATCCTTCGCGACTTGAGCAAGATAGTCGACAAGGTCAACGCCTTTGAAAGCTCAATCTCACCTCTTACAGATGACCAACTTCGAGGTAAGACTCTTGAATTTAAATCACGTCTTGCAAAAGGCGAGACACTGGATGATCTCTTGCCTGAAGCATTCGCTGTCGTTCGCGAAGCAGCAAAACGCACACTAGGACAGCGTCACTATGACGTTCAGATTATGGGTGGGGCAGCACTTCATCGCGGAAATATCGCGGAGATGCGCACCGGTGAAGGTAAGACTCTCGTTGCAACCCTTCCTTCATATCTCAATGCACTCGCAGGCAAGGGCGTGCACGTTGTAACTGTTAATGATTACCTTGCTGAGCGCGATAGCGAGTGGATGGGTCGCGTACATAGATTCCTAGGACTTACAGTCGGCGTAATTCTCAACAGCATGACTCCGGCAGAACGTCGCGCTGCTTATATGTCCGACATTACATATGGCACAAATAATGAATTTGGATTTGATTATCTTCGTGACAATATGGCGTGGTCGATTGAAGATTGCGTGCAGCGAGATCACTTCTTTGCAGTAGTGGATGAAGTTGACTCGATTCTTATTGACGAAGCGCGTACGCCTTTGATTATCAGCGGACCTGCAGATAAGGCGACCAAGTGGTACGTCGAGTTTGCCAACATTGCTACAAAGCTGCAGCGAGATGTGCATTACGAAGTTGATGAGAAGAAGAAGACAATCGGAATTCTCGAAGAAGGCGTCACCAAGGTTGAAGAACTTCTCGGAATCGAGAATCTTTATGAGGCAGCAAACACAACTCTTATCGGCTATCTCAATAACTCAGTCCGCGCTAAAGAACTCTTCAAGCGAGACAAAGATTATGTAGTCATGAATGGTGAACTCCTCATCGTTGATGAGCACACAGGTCGCATGCTTGCAGGTCGTCGTTATAGCGAAGGTCTCCACCAGGCTCTCGAAGCTAAAGAGCGCATCGATATTAAAGATGAGAACCAAACACTTGCAACAATTACCCTGCAGAACTACTTCCGTCTCTACGAAACCATTTCGGGTATGACCGGTACTGCGATGACAGAGGCTGCGGAATTCCACCAGATTTATAAGCTCGGCGTAGTTCCAATACCTACCAACCGTGAGATGCAACGTATCGACCAGCCAGATCTGGTTTACAAATCAGAAGTCGGAAAGTTTGCTGCTGTAACGCGCGATATCACTGAGCGCCATAGAAAAGGTCAGCCAGTTTTGGTTGGAACAGTCAGCGTTGAAAAATCTGAAGAGCTATCTGCATTCTTAAAGAAGGCGGGAGTACCTCACGAAGTACTCAATGCAAAGCACCACGAACGCGAAGCTGCAATCGTCGCACGCGCTGGTATCAAGGGCGCAGTAACAGTTGCAACCAATATGGCAGGACGCGGTACCGACATCATGCTCGGTGGTAATCCAGAATTTATGGCTGATTTCGAACTTCAGAAGAGAGGGTTATCACCAGTTGATAATCCGGCTGAATACGAAAGCGCATGGCCTGCTGAGATTGCGAAGCAGAAAGCTGCGATCGAAAAGGAGCACGAAGAGGTAATCGCCCTTGGTGGACTCTATGTGCTTGGTACCGAACGTCACGAATCTCGACGTATCGATAACCAGCTACGCGGTCGCTCTGGTCGCCAAGGCGATCCCGGAGAATCTCGCTTCTATCTTTCATTACAAGATGATCTGATGCGACGTTTTAACTCTGGAATTGTTGAGCGTGTTCTAGCAGCTGCGGGACTTCCTGAAGATGAGCCAATCGAATCAAAGATGGTCTCAAATGCAATCCGCTCTGCCCAGACTCAGGTCGAGGCGCAGAACTTTGAAATTCGTAAGAATGTTTTGAAATATGACGATGTCATGAACCGCCAGCGTGAAGTAATTTATGCAGAGCGTCGCCTTGTTCTTGAAGGTGAAGATATTGGTACTCAGGTTGGCGACTTTATGGCTGAAACAATCTCAGCATATGTTCGCTCAGCTACCGCAGAAGGTTATGCAGAAGACTGGGATCTCAACCAACTCTGGACCGCAATTAAATTGATTTACCCAATCTCATTTACTCCTGAAGATCTCATCGCAGAGTTTGGTTCTATCTCTGCTCTCGATGCTGAAATCTTGGAGATTCGAATCCTCGAGGATGCAGTTGCTGCATATAAGAAGCGTGAAGAAGAGCTTGGTGCAGAAGTTCTGCGCGAACTTGAGCGAAAAGTTCTTCTATCAGTTCTCGATCGTAAGTGGCGTGAGCATCTCTACGAGATGGATTACCTACAAGAGGGCAT
>CAZSEW010000131.1:0-2593 GCA_964606025.1 uncultured Candidatus Planktophila sp. | reverse complement strand
ACATTACAAAGTGCTGTACTGAAGTTTGCCCAGAGCACATCAAGATCACTGATAATGCAATCATTCCTATGAAGGAGCGCGTTGTAGATATTAAGTACGATCCAGCTCGTATGTTTGCTGGGCTTTTGAAGCGAGAAAAGCGCAACTAATGTTGCTCATCCGGTGGGCAGTCCTTGCATTCTCGATGTGGATTGCAACGCTGATCGTTCCTGGAATCACAGTAGATGGTGGGCTCGCAACCTACCTATGGGTGGCGCTTCTCTTTGGTCTGATTAATACATTCTTCGGATCAATTATTAAAGTGCTTACCTTTCCGGTTTCACTTGTTACCTTCGGCTTATTCCTTTTTGTCGTAAACGCAGCGATGTTGTCGCTGACTGCGCGGTGGAGTGAGAAGCTTGAAGTTTCTGGATTCTGGTCGGCACTATTTGCATCGTTAATAATTAGTGTAATTACGACAATCTTGAAGCCAATTAAGAAGTAGGGCTACAACTGAAACCGGTACTGCTCGTCTCGCTCGGGGGAGTATTAGGTTCACTCTTGCGTTGGGCGCTTTCCATATTGATTCCGTCAAGTGGTCCAGGCACATTAGCTGCAAACCTACTAGCAATTTTTCTGGCCATGAATTTTATGGTTTTAATGGAGCGACGAGGCATCACTGAGTTGAGATATTTCCTTCTCCCAGGTTTTTGTGGAGGGCTCTCAACATTTTCTGCTGTTACCTATGAAGCAGTTGCACCTGATGAGGCGGGTTTTGCGTACCTATTCTTAAACATCGCAGCATCTCTATTCGTCGCCTACCTTTCGCTCAAGTATGCACGAAAGCTAATTAAGGTGCGCACATGAGTACGCTTATGGTGATGTTGGGTGCAGCGATTGGTGCACCTGCTCGTTTTCTGATTGATCAATACTTTAGGAAATTTACCGATAAGCCAATCGGAACATTTACTGTAAATATTGCTGGTTCATTTCTAATTGGTCTGGCCTACAGTTCGACTGAACATCTACATGATTTCTTAGCTATAGGTTTCGCTGGCGCATTCACGACTTGGTCTACATTTATGGTCGATATTTTCCTAGGGTATGAGTTAAAGCGTTACAAGCTCGTCACTCTCAACCTAGTTGGATCAGTCTTCCTTGGCGTTATTGCTGCCTATCTCGGTTATTTACTGGCGTCCTAAGAGGGTCTGCATCCACTTTTCAATCTCATCTGGATGGCGAGGAATGTTCTCGCTCAGGTTGCGATAACCATCCGCGGTCACAACGATGTCATCTTCAATACGGATACCGATTCCGCGGTATTCAGGTGCAAAAAGTTCATCATCAGGCTGGATATAAAGCCCAGGTTCAACTGTCAGGACCATTCCTTCGCGCAGAGGTGCATTCATATACATATCGCGGCGCGCTTCAGAGCAATCGTGCACATCAAGGCCGAGGTGATGACTAACTCCGTGCAGAGTCCATCGACGATGTAGTCCAACTTCAGGCTTGAGCGATTCTTCTGCAGAAACGGTAAGGACTCCCATATCGGCAAGGCCTTGCGCCAGTACTGCTTGGCATGCCTTATTAATATCTGAAAAGAGTACGCCAGGTTTAATTGCAGCAAAGCCTGCTAACTGAGCTTCGTAAACCAACATATACAGGGCGCGCTGCGATGGTGAGAACTTTCCATCTACAGGCAAGGTACGAGTTATATCGGCTGTGTAGAAGGAATCAAGCTCTACGCCAGCATCGACGAGAACAAGTTCTCCGCGACGCACTTCTCCATCATTGCGAATCCAGTGCAGCACACATGCATGAGAACCAGCGCCCACGATGGTGTTATATCCAAGATCATTTCCTGCAATACGTGCACGACCGTAGAAGGCGGCATCTAGGACTCGCTCGCCTCGTGGTGTTTCAACGGCAGCGGGAATTGCATGAATGACATCGTTAAAGCCAAGTGCAGTGGCATCAACGGCTTTCTGCATTTGATCAATTTCGTATTCATCTTTACATAAACGTTGTTCAGAAGTGAATTCTAGAAGCTCTTCATCTTCGAGAGTTAATGTCTTCTTGCCATCAGCTAGGAGTAGTTCAAGTTCAGATAAATTACGCGTATCAATTTGATAAGTCTCTTGCGCTTCGGCGAGAGTAAATCGGCGACCTACCCAGAGTTCACCGTATTTAACATCGCGATAGAAGGCATCAGTATCGCGAGTAGATCGTGGATTCATGTAGAGATAAGTTAAGTGTGATTCTCCATTTGGTTCGAGAACAAGAACTGCATCGGCAGTTGCATCAGAGCCCTGAACACCGCTGTAGTAAACGAATGCGCTATCTGGGCGATAGTTGTAATCGGTATCGTTTGCTCGAACTTTGTAGCCACCTGCTTTAATTACAATTCTTGTGCCTGGAAAAGCTGCAGATAAGACTTGGCGACGTGAAAAGGCGTAGGTGACTACTTCTAGAGGCTGCAGTCCTTCACGATCACTAGGGGTCCAGCCGGTCTTCATAAACTCAGCAAACTGCGCTGAAGGTGCAGTGTCGTGTTTGCGCTTCTCGCTGCGCATTGAAGTCTCGGTCGCCTCTTGATTCATATTTCAATCTTACG
>CAZSEW010000130.1:0-2640 GCA_964606025.1 uncultured Candidatus Planktophila sp. | reverse complement strand
GTGAAGGAACAGTTACACGTTGGCTTAAGAACGAAGGCGACATGGTCGCTGTCGATGAACCACTCCTTGAAGTTTCGACAGATAAAGTTGATACTGAGATTCCATCACCTGTTGCGGGAGTTCTCTCTAAGATTGTTGTTGCAGTAGATCAGACTGTTGCAGTTGGTGCAGAGTTAGCGGTTATTAATGAATCAGGAACAGCCGCGGCACCTGCAGCTGCACCTGTTGCGTCCGAGCCAGTTGCTCAGGTTCCTGTGGCAGAGGTTCCAGCTCAACCATCTGCTCCAGTCGAAGTTCCTGTAACCCCAGCGCCTGCAGCACCAGCCGCAAGTGGCGCTGGAACTGTCATCACAATGCCTGCTCTCGGTGAATCTGTCAGCGAAGGAACAGTTACACGTTGGCTTAAGAACGTTGGCGATTCAGTTGCAGTAGATGAAGCGCTCCTCGAAGTTTCTACAGATAAAGTCGATACAGAAATCCCATCACCAGTTGCAGGAACTCTTCTAGCAATTGATGTTGCAGTTGATACAACTGTTGCAGTCGGCGCTCGACTCGGACTTATTGGAACATCGGGTTCAGTTTCTGCACCAGTTACACCCGCCGCTCCGGTGGCTCCTTCAGTTCCAGCTCCTGCGGCGGCTCCTGCAGCTCCGGTGGTTCAGGCGCCTGCGCCAGTAACTCCTCCTGTTGCACCAGTGGCTCCAGTTGTTCAAGCACCTCCAGCGCCAGTTACGCAACCAACAGATGCTTACGTAACTCCGATTGTTCGTAAATTAGCTAACGATCTTGGTGTCAATCTCTCAACAGTTCGCGGCTCAGGCATTGGTGGACGTATTCGCAAGGAAGATGTCATCGCCGCAAAGCCAGTAACTGCAGCCCCATCACAGGGCGCACCAGCACAGAGCGCACCAGTTGCATCTTCTGCTCCTGCAACACGTCCTGCAGCACCTGTTGCATCTCCTCTTCGCGGAACCACAGTGACGATGTCACGTCTTCGCAAAGTTATTGCAGCTCGCATGGTGGAATCCCTTCAAGTTTCAGCACAACTAACAACTGTCATTGAAGTAGATGTAACGAAGATTGCTCGTTTGCGCGATCGCTCTAAGGCAACATTTGAAGCCCGTGAAGGCGTCAAGCTCTCATTCCTTCCATTCTTTGCAGTTGCTGTATGTGAAGCGCTGAAGCAACATCCGGTTCTCAACTCATCCGTTGAGGGCGATCAGATTATTTATCACGGCGCAGAGCACCTTGGCATTGCAGTCGATACAGAACGCGGACTCCTCGTTCCTGTGATTCACAATGCTGGAGACCTCAACATGGGTGGTGTTGCGCGAAAGATTGCAGATCTTGCAGCACGTACACGCGATAACAAGGTAACTCCTGATGAACTTGGTGGCGGAACATTTACTCTGACTAATACAGGTTCTCGTGGAGCGCTCTTTGATACACCCATCATTAATCAGCCACAGGTTGCAATCCTCGGACTCGGCGCAGTTGTAAAGCGCCCAATGGTTGTTAAGGGTGAAGATGGTGGCGAGACAATTGCGATTCGCTCAATGGTCTACCTCGGACTTTCATACGATCATCGCGTTGTCGATGGTGCAGATGCTGCGCGTTTCCTAGTCACACTTAAAGAGCGTCTCGAAGGCGGCGCTTTCGAAGCTGACCTAGGTCTCTAACTCGATGTCGTCACCACAACGTATCGCCATTACTGGCGCTTCAGGACTTATTGGTACGGCGCTCGTTGGGCATCTCAAAGCTGAGGGCCACACTGTTCAACGTTTAGTTCGCAGACCTGTCGTTGCTGCAGATGAGATTCAGTGGGATCCACAAACCGGTTTCGTAGATATCGAAGCTCTTCGCGGTGTCGATGCCGTCATTCACCTTGCCGGTGTCGGTGTTGGCGATAAGCGATGGAGTAAGAAGTACAAATCAGAGATTCTTAACTCTCGTTTACTCGGCACGACAGCAATTGCCAAGGCAGTTGCCGAAGTAAAGCCTCAAGTCTTTATCTCAGCCAGTGCTATTGGTTGGTATGGAGAATCCGGAAACCGTTCAGTAGTCGAAAGCGATCGCGTTGGTGATGACTTCCTCGCTGCCGTGTGCCGCGAATGGGAAGCTGCTGCCGATCTTGCGGGATCAGTTCGAACAGTAAAGATACGAACAGGCCTCGTACTTGATCCAACAGGTGGAGCACTTGGAAAGATGCTCCCCCTCTTCCGCTTAGGTCTTGGCGGAAAGCTAGGTTCAGGTAAGCAGTGGTGGTCTTGGATCACTCTTCACGATGTAATTCGCGCGATTTCATTCCTTCTCGATAGCAAAGTTGAAGGTCCTGTAAATCTCACAGCTCCAAACCCAGTGACTAACCAAGAGTTCACATCAGCACTTGCTCGTGCAATGCATAGACCAGCACTCTTTCCAGCGCCTGCCCTTGGTCTGAAGATTGCACTTGGCGGGTTCTCAAGTGAAATTCTAGGAAGTAAAAAAGTTATTCCTCAAGTTCTGACAGATTCAGGATTTACTTGGGATTACCCTCACGTAACTACAGCGCTGAGTGCGCTCATCGAAGAGTAAATTATTTATTCAGAAGTTCTTGCGCAGCAAGGCGACCAGATAAGAGCGCCCCATTTTGAGAAGCAG
>CAZSEW010000129.1:0-2651 GCA_964606025.1 uncultured Candidatus Planktophila sp. | reverse complement strand
GCAGCGAGAACTGCTACAAACTTAGTTGTCTTATTCAAGGTTCCTCCAAGGAATATTTGGGTGTTGCCGGTGAGGAGAGCCTAGTAGTTGGCGCTTAAAATCATGAAAAAGACGAGCGTTTCGTAAGAGTGTGGCTTATTACAATTGCGAAAAGTCTCAAGTAGAAGTTGAGGAAATTACGCTCAGAAGTTTAATTAGCGGACGACGCCCAACTTCTCATATGTTGAATTCAGTGTTTTTTCTGCAACAACACGAGCTTTTTCTGATCCTTGATGGAGAATCTGAAGCAGGTGAGATTCATCTTCAAGAAGTTCCAGTGCTCTGGTGCGGATTGGGCGCAAATACTCAACGACTACTTCAGCAACAGCTGACTTAAAGTCGCCATAACCCTTACCTTCGAAATCCTTTTCAATTGATTCAATGCTCTGGCCAGATAGCGCGGAGTGGATAGTAAGTAAGTTACTGATTCCGGGCTTCTCGGTCATATCAAATTTAATTTCGCGACCTGCATCGGTAACGGCGCTCTTAATCTTCTTTAGGTTTGCCTCTGGAGTATCCATGATTTCGATAACGCCAGCGACAGCGCCAGATGACTTACTCATCTTTGATGTTGGGTCTTGAATATCGTTGATTTTGGCTGCAGTCTTTAAAATATATGCCTCTGGTAATTGGAAGGTTTCTCCATAGCGAGAGTTAAAGCGCCCCGCTAAATCGCGAGTGAGTTCAATATGTTGGCGCTGATCTTCACCGACAGGAACTAAATCCGCTTGGTAGAGCAAGATATCTGCAGCTTGCAACATCGGATAGGTAAAGAGTGCGACTCGGGAAGAATCAGCACCACTCTTAGATGATTTATCTTTAAATTGCGTCATGCGGCTTGCTTCACCAAAGCCAGTTAAGCACTCCATAATCCAACCCAATTGATTGTGTTGGGGTACCTGGGATTGAATAAAGAGCGTTGATTTCTCTGGAGAAATACCTAGTGCGAGAAGTTGGGCCGCAGATGCCAGGGTCCGCTTACGTAGAAGAGCTGGATCTGTCTCAACTGTGAGCGCATGCAGATCCACAATGCAGTAGAAGGCATCGTGGCCATCTTGAAGTTCAACCCATTGCTTTACTGCACCAAGGTAATTACCAAGGTGGAAGGAATCACTTGTGGGTTGAATTCCAGATAAGACGCGCTTCATGGGTGGAATTCTCGCACGCCTTAGTAGTTACGCGAGATTAATAGACGTCCTGCGCGCTTACCTTCCATAGAAATCACGGTAATTCGTACTCCATTGACTCCGACAATGTCATGCTCGACAGGAATTCGTCCCAGATAGTGCATGACGAAGCCGCTTGCAGTCTCATATGGACCTTCAGGTAAATCGATCCCAGTCTGCTCACTTAAATCTTCCAGCGAGATCAGGCCATCGATTTCAAAATCACCAGTGCGCGATTCCTCTGAAACCTCTTTCTCATCTGAATCGTATTCATCGCGAATATCTCCGATAAGCGTTTCAACGAGGTCTTCCAGGGTAACGATTCCATCTGTCCCGCCGTACTCATCGAGAACAATGGCAAGGTGCTGACGCTGCTTACGCATTTCTGTCAGAGCAGGCAAAATTGCCTTTGTTCCCGGCAAATACATAATGTTTCGAGTAAGTTCCAAAATCTTAGAATTTGGCGTTGCTCGTGATGAATCGAGAAGATCGCGAACATGGATAAAGCCGATGACTTCATCAGATGAACCGCGGACTACTGGGTAACGCGAATGAGCTTTTTCAATTGCAAGTGCAGTGGCTTTGCCAACGGAAAGAGATGCATCCATAAAGTCGACTTCGGTACGGGGCACCATGA
This sequence comes from uncultured Candidatus Planktophila sp., assembly GCA_964606025.1. Lineage (GTDB taxonomy): Bacteria > Actinomycetota > Actinomycetes > Nanopelagicales > Nanopelagicaceae > Planktophila. The sequence goes on along the minus strand of CAZSEW010000129.1, from coordinate 809 downwards.
CTTCGTGCACTTGGCGCTCTGATGCATTGAAGACTTCTTCAACGATATCGCGTTCTTCATCAGTCAAAGCTGCGTGACCTGCGACAAGATCTAAGAGTTCTTCTTCTGAAATCTGAGCACGTTGTTCCTTTGGATCAATTCCCAGTAATCGCAAGACAATATTTGTCGAATGTGAAAGTAACCAAATGATTGGGCGGAAGAGATTTGCGATAACACCGATAACGCCTGCAGAGGCGAGCGCAATCTGTTCGGTGCGAAATAGAGCCAATCTCTTAGGGACAAGTTCTCCAAAAACAAGTGAGAAGTAAGCAATGATGAGAGTTACACCAATAAGTGAGGTCGTTGACGCAGGGCCAGTATCAAGACCCAAATCTTCAAGCCATGGGATTACATAATTGCCAAGCTTTTCTGCTCCGAGCGCTGCAGAGAGAAATCCTGTAACTGTGACACCCACTTGAAGGGCTGCAAGTAAACGATTGGGATTGCTTGCAAGAGTTGCAACTCGCATGCCTGCTTTACCGCGTGTAGCCATCTGTTTGATTTGGCTCTCGCGAAGGGAGATCAGAGCAATTTCTGCGGCAACAAAGAGAGCGCCTACAAGAATCAGGGATGTTACGAGAAGAATTGCTGAAAGGAGCGAACCGCTGGGGTGACTGTCCATAGTGCGCTAAGTCTACTAACCCGGGGCTACCGGTTCGGAATGCAGGCTGGTCTGCCGAGGCGGACTTCACAGTAGGCCCTTGCGTGACATACCCTTGGGCTCGCTTGCCAACCGGTAAGCACCTTAATCCTCGGATCGTCGGGCACGT
>CAZSEW010000128.1:0-2661 GCA_964606025.1 uncultured Candidatus Planktophila sp. | reverse complement strand
CTCCACTGCCTCTGCGCCATCTTTCATATAAAGGCCAGGGACGGCTTCAATCATCTGTGTTGTAAGACGTCCTTTGCCTGCAACCATTTCAGGAAATGCACGAGATGCATCAAGAATGCTCTGGTGAATTGGATCCGTTGAAATAGTAATTGCGCGAATCGCACGAGCTAAACCAAGTACAGACATTAAGAAGAGCGGTGCCCCGCAACCATCTGTTGATGTCAGCGTGACTGTTTCTCCAGCAAGTGCTTCAAGCTCTGCCTTAATTGCTACCTGCAGAGGATGCTCTGGATCAAGGTAATTTTCTATCGGCCAATTATTTGTCACGCAGGTTAGCAACATCGCAGCATGCTTACCGCTGCAATTCATTGCAATGCGAGTCGGTGGGTTATCTCCCCATGCACGACGTTCTGCTTCACCTAGCGGACGATCAAGCATGCATTGCAACGCTGTCTCATCAAGCTTTGCAAGGTTAAGAATTTCGCGAACAGCCGCAATATGTTCTGCAGAGCCTGAGTGACTGGATGCCGATAGCGCGAGCAAGCGTGGCTCCAACTTCAACCCTGCACGAACCATCGCAGAGCCCTGAATACATTTCACCGTCGAACGTGGAAAGATTAAATGTTCAGATGTTCCGAGTGCGAGATTTACTGAACCATCAGAGTTCAGCGCAACTAGATATCCTCGATGCTGGGATTCAACAACGCCATCACGTACGTATTCAGCTAAAACTGCATCTGACATTTATTCAGCCTGACGTTCGAGCGTTGACCAGATATGTGCCTGAAGTTCTTGTCCTTCTGCCGCCATGTCATATGCAAAGAACAATTCACCTTCAACAAGACCATAGAGGCGAACGCCTGCTGTAACAATCTTCGCACTTGGCGCTGAATAACCCTGATCCATTACAAGTTGAATCTTTGGACCATCAAATTGTCCGACCCAACCTTCAGAGATTCCGGTGTTATGTGAAATCACAACTTCCAAAACATTATTTGGCTTTACGCGCCAGAAACCAGCCTCTGATGCTGCAGGGCGAATGATTTCTCCATCGGCATCGATGATCCATGAACGTGAGTAGTAATTAAGAAATGGGCGTCCGTCATGGTTAAAGACAACTTCGTGTGCATATTCAAAAGTTTCAATTGTCGGATACTCACCGCGACCCTTGCCGCGCCATGTTCCAACCATCCATGCAAGTGGATTGAGATCAGGATGAAGTCCTTCTGGGATTGTGAAGGCCATTAGAGCCTGCCTCTCTTATATGTGCGCCCATCGCGAGCTTGAGATTCGCGGCGCCCTTTGACGCCATAAATAACGAGCCCAATACCAACGACCATCGCAACAAGTGCAAGAACGACCGTTGTGAAGAGCTCCATGGGTTTAGCCTACTTCACGAAGCTCTGAAGCCATGCTGAGGAGAATACTCGAACTCCATTGAAGCCGAATCTTCCGAGTCATTCCAAAGTGCCTTGTTATCAAAGACCGTGAGATGCCAGGAATACTTCAATGCTGAAGGTTGAGAATTCTTGAAAGCTGAAGGTCTAAGAATCGCTACGCAAGCACCCGATGTTTCACCTCGAGCGGATTTGTAAGTAATTGCACCAATCTCAGCTGATCTAGCCACTCGCCCTAATTCTTGAGTCCTCGAGTAATCATTTACTGACTGTAGAACTTTATTGTGCTTTGAGTACGGCGGTAATCGGATGTCGAGACCTTTAGTTGAAATTGCAGCTGTAACCATGATGATATTTGTTTCAAGTCGCTCTAAATCTGGTGAAGCTTTAAGAAAGTTAGAAAGTTTATGAAATCCAAATTCGCAGGCAGCAGTTTCAACTGATTCTGCACAGTAATAGACGCCGGGATCATAGGCGCCTCTAAATCTTGTTGTCCATTCTGGATCAACTCTTTCAAATGGCGTAGCTAAAATTCTATGGAGATTGCCCGTTGAAACAGTGTTCATGCTCCGGTGCTGATAAAGAACTTTCTCTACAATATCTACAGTTCTGGTTGAATTGCTTACTTCCTGAATCGCAACTCTTCCATCGGAACTTGTGAATCTGTAAGTTATCGAATCAAATTTTTCAGAATTAGAATCCACCTCGGTTAAAGTCCAGATATTTGACGACATTAATTAGCCCCTCCATTGACTGCATAAGGTCGAGGGGGATTCCATGAAGAGCGTGGTTATAAGAGTTGAGCCAGATTTTCTCTTTAGTCTGATTATTTACAATAACTCTCAAAGATCGATACATCCTGATGAAAAGGATTGCAGATTCCCATTGACGGCTTTGATTCTTGCTCAAGAAAGTTGGAGCAGATTTCCTGCGCGAAATTGTTGATTCACTGACGCCAAGAATTTGCGATTCTTGTTTTGCCGTGAGACCAAGGTGCTCTGCCGCACCGAAAAAAACCTCAGTAATTGCAACGGCCTCTTCATCAGGGGCCGTGCGGAGCTGTGCAGTAGTCATTTTTGCCTCCCTTGCATATGCAAGAATATAGTCAAAATATTGCAAATGCAATAGTCTTTGAGGATAGGTTCCCAGGCCCCACTGACAAATCTAAGGCTGGAACTTAAGGCTGTTAAAGCTTGCGAACGGCCCACATAATTGCAAGGCAAGCCAAGCAGGTAATAAATAGCTGACCTATGAATTTCATTTA
>CAZSEW010000127.1:0-2707 GCA_964606025.1 uncultured Candidatus Planktophila sp. | reverse complement strand
CATTGGCACTTTCAACGATGCGACCTGCATACATAACATTGACGCGATCTGCGGCTCCTGCAACCACACCGAGATCGTGAGTAATCAAGATGATCGCCATCTTAAATTCACTCTGCAAATCTTTCAGTAAGGCAAGAATTTGAGCTTGAACTGTTACATCGAGCGCCGTTGTTGGCTCGTCAGCAATAAGAAGTGAAGGATTATTTACCAGAGCCATAGCGATCATCACACGCTGGCGCATTCCACCTGAGAATTGATGCGGGAATGAATCGATTCGTGATGCTGGATCTGGGATTCCAACTAATCCAAGGAGTTCAATTGCACGTTCACGACTGACTTCAGGGTCAACTTCATTATGCACTTGGTGCGCTTCAATAATTTGATCACCAATTGAGAAATAAGGGTGCAGTGATGACATTGGATCTTGGAAGATCATGGATATATCGCGGCCACGGTATTTCTGTAGCTCATTTGGATCGATACCTAGAAGATCCATCTCGCCGGTATGCGATTGAAACTTTGCTGTTCCTGAAATCTGCGCGGTGTGGGTATTGAGAAGACCCATCAAAGCTAAGTTGGTAACAGTCTTTCCAGAGCCTGATTCGCCCACAATTGCCAGCGTTTCACCTGGGTTTACAGAGAAGGAGATGTCATTGACTGCGCGCACGATTCCGTCGGGAGTTGGAAAGCCGACGCTGAGATTCTTTACCTCTAGAAGCGTCATGCGACTCGCACTCTCGGATCGATAAATGCATATGCAATATCAACGATGAGGTTCATTACAACCACAATAGTTGCTGCAAGCAAGGTTGTCGCAACGATAATTGGTAGGTCGTATTCAATGACGGCACCAATTGCAAGACGCCCTAAACCTGGAAGATTAAAGACCGATTCGGTAAGAATTGCACCGCCAAGCAAACCAGCGAAATCGAGTCCTGCCATTGTGACAATCGGAGCAAGTGCCGCACGAAGTGTGTGCTTTCCAAGAATTGTTCCTTCAGGTAAGCCCTTTGCGCGTGCAGTGCGAATGTAATCTTCATTGGAAGTTTCAATCACTGCGCTGCGCACGAAACGTGTATAAAGAGCAGCATATGCAAAAGCCAAAGTGACCCATGGCAGAAATAAAATTTGCGCCCATTCATATGGGTCTTCAAAGAATGGCGTGTAATTACCTGCCGGGAACGGCATGATGCGCCACTTGATGACTACGAATACCAAGAGCATCAAACCTGTGAGAAATGTTGGAAGTGATGTTCCGATAAGAACGAATACTGTGCTTGCACTATCGACAATCTTTCCGCGATATCGAGCAGCAAGCACTCCAAGTCCCACGCCAATCACGAGCCAAAGAACTAAGGCACCGAGAGCAAGTGAAAGTGTTACAGGAAGTGCTTCACCAATAAGTGTTGTTACACATGAGTGCTCCTGGAATGAATAACCAAGGCTTGGAGCGGGGCAATTAATAAGAGCTGCGCCTTCTCCATATGTGCGGCCCATAAAGAGGCCCTTAATAAACACCCAGTATTGAACTAGGAAAGGTAGGTCATAACCTAACCGCTTGCGGTTAGCTTCAATAATTCCAGGGTCATTGCAATTCTTGCCGCAAGTGAGCGCAGCTGGATCGAATGGTAGGAATGCAAAGATGACGTAAACAGTGAAGCTGACTCCGAGAAGGATGAGAAGAGAGACGCCTAAACGTCTCGAAATATATGCAAACATTATTTATCCCTTCTCATTTCTCGAATAGAAATTTCTAATTAAGTACAACGTAGGTCTGGGTTTGAACGAACTTCTCGCCCAGACCTACGTTGCTTTACTTCTTTACTGCTGTGTTACTTGATGTAGATGTCACCGAATGAAGGTGCACCCTGTGGCTCCCAGAAGTAGATTCCACCGAGGCCAGAGCCCCACATCTCTTGTGTCTTCGAGAAGATGCCAGGAACAATCCACATCTGGTCAACTACGTACTGATTAAGTTCAGCCCACATTTGACCTTGCTTCTTGCGATCTGGCTCTGCAAGAGCTGCATCTGACTTCTTCTTAAATGCAGCGTATGCAGGGTCATCCCAGTTCTGTGACATTGGGAATCCACCTTCTTTTGTGAAGAGTTCAGGGATAACTGTTGATGCGTTAGCCCAGTCTGGAGCCCAACCACCAGCAGATAGATCTGATTGCTTTGTAGCATCAAGAACAACTGCGTAGTAAGAACCTGGCTCGATGAAGTTGAACTTCATAACGATGCCAGCATTCTTCTTCATTGAGTCGATCCAGATTGCTGCACCCTTCTTATTTGTCTCTGAGTCAGCTGTGTCGAATACAAGACCACGCTTTGGATCAGTTGCCTTGGCGTACTCGGCTGGGCAAGTTGTCTTTGCCTTCTCCATGAGCGCCTTTGCAGCTTTAGCGTTACCTGCTGGCTTGAAATCTTCAAGGCCAGTCACCTTCTTGTAATCAAGACCCATGAGTGGCTTGATTGCACCATCTGCTGGATCTCCACCAAATGCCGCTCCACCTGAGAGCTGTAGAAGTCCTGCTGCATCCTTCGCGAAATAAACTGCGCGACGGATTTCAAGGCAAGGAACCTTCTTTACGTTAAATGCTGCATAACGAACGTATGGGTCGTAAACGTTAAGTGCACGATCTGCCCATTCGGCCTTTGGCTTTCCAGCATCATCGAAGACTGTTGGAAGGTTTGTAGGAAGGATTC
>CAZSEW010000126.1:0-2710 GCA_964606025.1 uncultured Candidatus Planktophila sp. | reverse complement strand
GATCTTCATACCAGGTATTTGTTGCATCCATAAAGATTTTTCCATCAGCGAGACCAACTTCGATATAGCTATCTGCGCTTTCTGAGATTCGAACTGTGCCACCACTGGTTGAAAACTTTATTGTTGGTAATTTCTTGTTGGGTAACACTTTCTGCACCAGACGATCACCTTCGAGTGATAACTCTCGTGGCAAGGTCATCGCACTTCTCCAAGGATCGGTTGGAACTTTATTTGCGTACTCCCAATTGCTCATCCAGCCGAGGAAAATTCTCTTGTTGTTTGGTGCATCGTTAAAGGTAACTCCTGCATAGTTATCGCGGCCGTAATCCAGCCAGCGAGTTTTAGTGTCATCTGCAATAAATTCCTTGCCGTTCCATTCGCCAATAAAGTATTGAGTTCCTGAACCAATTTGATAACCACCAGGATTGAGCGAAACGATTAACACCCACTTGTTACCGAGTTTAAATAGATCTGGGCACTCCCAACATCCACCGATTTCTGCAGCTGGGCCAAAGTCACTTAAATGGGCCCACTCTTTTAGATTAGGTGATGAGTAGAAAGAGATTTGGTGCAGATCTGGAAGTGCAATGGTCATCAACCATTGGCCATCAATCCATTGCACCTTTGGGTCACGAAAATCTGGTGTTTGTAAATCTAAGACTGGGTTACCTTCATATTTAGTAAAGGTTCGACCCTGGTCCAAACTGAATGCTAAGCACTGTGTTTGGCTACTTTTATCGTTCTTATGCTCTGTATAGATAGCGACCATTGCTGGGTTCTCTTTGCTACCAAAACCTGATGTGTTCTCGTAATCAATGACTGCACTACCTGAAAAGATTCCAACATCATCAGTGCAGGGGATTGCAACAGGGAGCTCTTCCCAGCTATATAAATCACTACTTACAGCGTGCCCCCATGACATATTTCCCCAGATATTTTCTTTCGGGTTATGTTGGAAAAAGAGGTGATATTCGCCTTTGTAGTACAGAAGTCCATTCGGGTCATTCATCCAATTACGCGCAGGAGTGAAATGAAATTGCGGACGATATTTCTCGTCCTTTAGCGCGCCGGTTGGATGCATAATCACGGCGGTTACTTTATCCTCGCTGTTATGAATCTTGCAGCCAATCTCTTCGATGCCCACTCAATTGTTGGAGATCTCGGTCTGATCGGCATCCTGGCAATCATCTTCGCTGAGACAGGGCTCCTTGTCGGGCTTGCATTTCCTGGTGACTCACTTCTTTTTATTGCAGGCGTTGCCGCATCTGGTTCGGGTGCAGCAATTTTGGGAGGTGCATCTTTAGATCCCCTCGTGCTATTCATCGCAGCTCCATTTGCAGCAATCATTGGTTCGCAGGTCGGCTACTGGTTTGGTGAGAAGTATGGACGCAAATTATTTAGCAGACCGGATGGGCGATTTTTTACCCAGTCCAAGGTTGAGGCAACAGAAAAGTGGCTCACTAAGTACGGCACTGGAAAGGCTTTGGTCCTTGCTCGCTTTATTCCTTTTGTTCGTACTCTAATTAATCCACTGGCTGGAATTATTGGTATCCCAAAGAAGAAATTCCTCTTCTGGAATGTTTTGGGTGCACTTATTTGGACACAACTCGTTATTGGTGCTGGTTATATTCTTGGTGAACGTTTGGAAGGATCGGTAGATAAATACTTACTTCCGATTATCGGGTTAATTATTTTGATAAGCGTTATTCCGGTAGCGATTGAATTCTTTCGTGAATGGAATTCGCGCAGACACCACTCTTAATATTTTTTAGGGGTAGTTATAGCCCTAAATCTTCTAGCGAGTACGCCGCGTAATACTTGTAGCCCGCATCTTCAATCTTCTGCTTTGCACCGCGTTCAACAATCACCGCAACGCCGACAACAATTGCACCTGCTTCGATAAGTGCCTCGACTGCAGTCAATACAGAACCGCCGGTAGTCGAAGTATCTTCAACAGCTAAAACTTTCTTGCCTTTTACATCTGGTCCTTCAATTCTGCGTTGCAAACCATGTGCTTTCTCTGCCTTGCGCACGACGAAAGAATCAATCGCTTTGCCCTTCTTTGTCGCAACGTGCATCATCGCTGTTGCAACTGGATCTGCGCCAAGAGTTAAGCCACCAACAGCCTCGTAATCTAAATCTTTTGTAAGTTCGAGCATTACTTCGCCAACAAGTGGAGCGGCAACATGATCGAGTGTGACGCGGCGAAGATCTACGTAGTAATCAGCTTCTTTTCCTGAAGACAAGATTACTTTTCCATGGACGACCGCCTTATTTACAATTTCACTCTTTAACTGCTCGCGTGCGCTCATGGGGCGACCTTATCTCTACTCGTCATCTTCTTTGTAAATGATTACATCGGCGTTCTTTCGTGTTGGAAGTCCCTTTACTGGGTTCTCTTTCAACAGGGCGTCAACTTCGATACGGAGCTTTGCGACCTCAACAGCCATATTCGCCATCGCTGTTTCGAGCTCGATAATTCGCTTGATTCCTGCATGGTTGATGCCTTCGCCAACTAGGCGCTGCACCATTCGCAAAGATGCAATATCGCGCAATGAGTAACGGCGGTTACGACCAACTGTGCGATCTGGTGAAACTAAACCTAAGCGATCATATTGACGCAGAGTTTGTGGATGAAGCCCAGAAAGTTCTGCGGCAACAGAGATGACATAGAGCCCTGCATCATCATCTGGGTGATCTTCCTTTGGCA
>CAZSEW010000125.1:0-2722 GCA_964606025.1 uncultured Candidatus Planktophila sp. | reverse complement strand
GTTATAGCTAGTTTTGGTTTGAGTTCGAGAACTTCTTTTTCAAGTTTATGTAGCTCTTTGAGGACCGCGTCGTAGCCGCTTTCATGTGCTGAGGTTGCAGAGCCTAGGAAGCGGTTGAATTCGCGGCCAACGGTTGGGTGGAAGCGGACTCCGGATGTTTTCTGGCGGTTGGAGACGCTGATGAAGTAATCGGATTCGTCTTCGTTAGTTGAGAGCATTAAGAGCTTGTCGAAGTTCCATTCGCGAGTGTGGTTGGGGCCGCTAAAGATGAGGCGTTCGGTGGTGAGCATGACGACGCCTTGATCTTTATCTACTTGGAGTTCTTCACCGGGGATTACTTGGCCTTTCATCGCACCGACTCGGAAACGGATTCCGCCGCCGATGGGGATAGAGACACCAGATGATCCGCCGACATAGGTAGATGCGGTGCGACCGGTTTCGTGGAAGATGCCCTGGCCAGACCAGAGAGTGTGTTCGCCGGGTTTTTGCATCAGAGAGTTAGGGACAGAGTCTTCGCCATTAGATGCGGCGGTGATGGCGGCGATGATCTTGCGAAGGCAATCGACATCTTCTTGCCAGGCTGCTTGTAGAACATCGTGTTCTTTCTGGGCGCGCTTTGCGGCGCGATTGGCTTTGAAGTTTGCGAACCAGCTCATGGGTAAAGGGTAGTGACTGTCGGTGACATTTTTGGGTTTGAGCAATAAAAAACCCGCAGATTGCTCTGCGGGTTTTTCTCTGTCGCTCGGAAAACGAGCGCCTCTATGACTAAGTGAATTTAGAGTACCGAATAAACTCACAATTTGAATAAATATTTCCTTTTCCACATGAAGGAATATTTCTAGTAACAACTCCCAGTAATCCTTCTACTTTGCGCTCGTGTCTCGCTGTAGCTCAGCGGATAGAGCGCCTCTATGACTAAGAGGTAGGTCGCGGGTTCAAATCCCGCCAGCGAGGCACACACTTAAAGGCCCCGGGATTAGTCACTTGGGGCTTTTTTGTTGCAATAGGTAGATACTGGATGCATGAACTTCATTAAACGCATTCCGCAGAGCATCTTGGGTATCGCACTGATCTTTACTGGCGTCAGTCACTTAACAACAAGGCGTCTTGAGTTTCAGGCGCAGGTTCCGACGCAGTTGCAGCAGTGGGCTAACGAAGTTGTGTTGGCATCGGGAGTTGTTGAGATTGCCTTGGGTATTGGGTTGCTGGTGTTGTGGAAGTACCGAGTAGTCATTGGCTGGCTGACTGCGATCTTCTTCGTCGCAATCTTCTGGGGCAATATCTCGCAATTTGTTAATGGGGTAGATGCATTTGGGCTTGATAGTGGTGCTGCGCGATTTGTGAGGCTTTTATTTCAACCGTTGCTAGTGGCGTGGGCCTTACTGAGTACAGATGCTTGGAAGCCAGGGGCGCGCATTAAGCCCCGGGACTAATTTTGTGTTGAGTTTTACTCGAAGTCACCGCCGCGCCCCGTAAGGCGCTGGCGGTTCTTCGCAGGCTTATCAGTGCGAATTACTAGGGTCAGGATTGCTACCGAATAGATCGCAATGAGGATAAGTCCGAATTTCATATTTATCCGAGTACTGCCCAGACAACGAGGGCGAAGATTGCGATATCTAGGCCAACGATTGCGATCGCTGAGAGTGAGAGTAGGCCGCGAGAATCTGCAATCTTCTTTGAGAGCGCTGTTGGATTCTGTGCGCTCTTGAGATCAATGAGCATCGCTTCGCCCTCGCGGATAGCTGCGTACTGGCTGATGGTTGCAAGAATTCCTGTTGCCGCTGCAACGCCGATTGCTAGATATTTAGCGCCATCGCTTGCGCCTTCGAATGCACCGATTGTTGAAAGGACGACGATTGCTATTAATACGAGTGCTGGTGCGACCTGTGCCTGAATGATTTGGGCGCGCATTTGGTTCCATTGTTTGACCATTGCTTTTGCTTCCATGGTGGTGCCTCTCCGTTTAACTGCAGTCCGCATTGGACTTGTTCAAGGTTACGGGTAGGTACGGGGTTGCACTAGATGAAATGCAGGGGATTGGGAAGCAAAAACCCCGCAGATTGCTCTGCGGGGTTTTTCTGTAGCTCTAAAACAAGAACTGCGCTTTGACGAAGCCGAGTAAAGGGTAACCAATGAATCCACAAAGTCTCAACTTTCTTACCTTTTCCCCAACGATAAATTTCTCGTGCCACTACCGATTGATTCGAATCTATCTTCCGCTTGTGTCTCGCTGTAGCTCAGCGGATAGAGCAGTGCTCTGACGAAGTCACAGGTCGTGGGTTCAAATCCCGCCAGCGAGACCACAACTTAGAAGCCCTGGGGTTCGTCGCCCGGGGCTTCTTTGTTAATAAATGGCCATTTAGGAACCACGTCTAGTGGGGTTGATTGAAACTCTCAACCCCACTTCAAGTCATCTAGTTTCAAAACCTCACTAGTTGAATAAAACTTATTTCAACTCGCAGGCTGATTAACCACGTCAGCAGCTCAGCCTAGATAACTGGTTCCGAGCGACGATTTTCGGAATTGATTTCAAAAATACAGGAAATTCCAGCGGTCAAGTAACTTTTGAAGATGATTTCATAAAGTACTTTTAGAGAAGAAACTTTAAGTAACTTAAATCAAAGAGAACGTTACAACTAGTAATTTCAAGAGGCGATTGCCCAGATTTACTTGGTTTCGGCGATACGGGCTTTGACCATGGCGAGGATTAACTTCTCTTCGA
>CAZSEW010000124.1:0-2725 GCA_964606025.1 uncultured Candidatus Planktophila sp. | reverse complement strand
AGTTGATCACAGAGAGCAGCCTTCAATTAGGTCGTTATCAACCTAAGATATCAAGTAGTGAAAAATCCGAAATCACTGAAGTACGTAATCGTTATGCTCAGTTAACTGCACTAGAGGAGAAATGATGTCCACATTAGCCCAAGAAATTTCGGATCTTGCAGTGCGAGCGGGTGCTCCCGATGCTGACCTGACAATCCTCGCTGAGGGAAATGCCGCAGTCCTCGATCGAGAGAACGATCGATTCCTTGTGAAGGCAAGTGGCGTTGTCATGGGGGAAGCAACTGCCGAAGATTGGGTCTGGGTTAGCCTCAGTAAGTCGGTTGAAATTCTCGATGATGCCAATAAGAATGGTCGATCACCTGCACTCGATAAGGCGCTCGATGTTCTGCTCAAGGATGCCTTTACTCCAGGCGGAGTACAGAAGAAGGCAAGTATTGAAACCCTTGTGCACGTTGTGGCATTCCATTTACTAGAATCTTCCTGGTCGCTACATACGCACCCAACACCCGTTGTATCTCTTGCAGCTTCAGTAAACGCTGCAGAGCATTACAGCGGAACAGTTTTTCCTGATGAGAGCGTTATCTGTGGACCTATTCCTCTCTATCTTCCGTATGACGAACCAGGTTTATCACTGGGCCTCGGTTTCTATTCGGGCGCAATTAGATATAAGGAGCAGTACGGAATGAATCCGCGCCAGATCATCCTTGGAAACCATGGCCTGTGCACATTTGGAAACGGAAAAGAGGAAGCACTTGCCACAACTCAGATCGCTGTAAAGGCAGCGCGCATTCGTTTAGGAGCTCTGACTGCTGGTGGAATCAACTTCATTCCAAATTCTGCCGCACAGACAATCGCATTTAGACCTGATGAAATCGCGCGCAGAGCGCTTCTTACTGGCGATAAGTAACTAATGAGACCACAGGCTGTCACCTTTGATATCGGAGGCATCATTTATTCAGATGATGTCTTTAAGCGATCGATTCATGGTGCCTTAGTGGAAATTGTTGGCGAGATTGATTCACAAGAGTTTGAGCGAATCTACATAGATCATCTGAAATCACAGAGTGGCTCTCTTCGCAGCAAGCTTTGTATTGCATTCTTGGGATCACTTGATAAGAAAGATGAGCTGATGGCTAAAGCCACAGAGCGCTGGCTCTTTACCGAAAGCGATCTCTATCTCGATGCAAAGAGCTGTATTGAAGAAATTCGCGAGACAGGAGCCAAGATTGGTATCGTCGCAAACCAGGCACGAACATCACTCGATGCGCTGAAACGTGACGAGATCGCACCTTTAATTGATTTCTTTGGCATCTCAGCAATTGTTGGTTTGGAGAAACCGGATTCAAGAATCTTTGAACTCGCTCTCAAGGAGTTAGGTTCTGCGCCAGAGCGCGCAGTACATATCGGCAATCGCTTAGATACCGATGTTTTGCCTGCACAAGGACTCGGAATGCGTACAGCGTGGATTTTGCGAGGCGAGGCCAACCCATCACCGAGCGATGCTGATTTGAAGGTTCCAGATATTGTCCTTGCATCCCTTAACGGAATTCCGGAAGCGATTGCAGCCTTGTAAATGAGCAACGGTAAATGAAGGAAGTATTTCTTGGAATTGATTGCGCCACACAGTCATCGCGTTCTGTTTTAATCGACAACGATGGCGTTATTTATGCCCGTCACACAATTGATTTAGCGCCGGTACAGCGTGGTGCAGATGGTCGGTTAACCCAAGACCCAGAATCATGGCTAACTGCAATCGATGGCCACGTTGAAAAGGCGCTCAATGAAGCCAAATCACAGAACTTAGTAATTGCCGGAGCATCTATCTCTGCTACATCAGGGACATTTGTACTTACCAACCTAGATGGAGAGCCGATTGCACCTGCGGCGATGTATAACGATGGGCGAGCTGCAAACCCTTTAGCGCGTGCAGAGAAAATCATTGGGGAAGTTGATGCAGGGGCATATCTATTTGCACATACCCCTGAATTCATTGTTGCTCATCTGACTGGGCAACCACTTCGCTCAGTTGCCACCGATTGGAGCCACGCGATGAAGACTGGCGTGGATCTTCATACCAAGGATTGGAGCATTGGCGCAATTGATACAGCCAAGAAGAGTTCAATCACTCTGCCATCTGTTGTTGCACCTGGTGCTCTTCTAGGAAGAACGAAATCTGGAGATATTCCGATCTATGCAGGTATGACCGATGGGTGCACTGCGCAAATTTCGGTTGGTGCCACAAGTATTGGAAGAGCTGTTTCTACCTTGGGAACAACACTCGTTTTGAAAGTTGTTGGTGATAAAGAGATTGCAGGACCTGGCTTCTATAGCCATTTACTTCCGAAGGAGCGTTGGCTCGGGGGAGCAGCTTCTAATTTAGGTGGGATCTCCTTTGAGAAATATCAAAGTGAAATTAAGGCTTGGGATCAGAAGGCGGCCGAACATGGACCAGCTACTTATGCGCTGTATCCATTAGTTGGAACAGGTGAACGTTTTCCAGTCGCAAATAAAGAGATGAAATGCATAGCCACAGGCAGTGCGCAGAACGAGATTGATGAATACCGCGCCATTCTTGAGGGCATCGCATTCGCAGAGCGGTATGCCTTTGAGATTCTAGAGAACGCTGGTGCTCAAATCACAGGCACCATTTATTCAGCAGGCGGCGGATCGCGTTCTGCAATCTGGTCAGAGATTCGCGCAACAGTTATGAACCGACCTGTTGCAA
>CAZSEW010000123.1:0-2728 GCA_964606025.1 uncultured Candidatus Planktophila sp. | reverse complement strand
CTGGCGCGAAGAAGGTCATCATCTCTGCTCCTGCTACAGATGAAGACATCACAATTGTTATGGGTGTTAACCACGATAAGTACGATCCAGCGAACCACAATGTGATTTCAAATGCATCATGCACAACTAACTGTCTAGCTCCAATGGCGAAGGTCCTCCACGATAACTGGGGCATCGTTAAGGGCTTAATGACAACTATCCACGCATACACAAATGACCAGGTAATCCTAGACTTCCCACATAAGGATCTCCGTCGTGCGCGTGCTGCAGCAACAAATATGATTCCAACTTCAACCGGTGCTGCTAAGGCAATCTCACTCGTTCTTCCAGATCTTAAGGGCAAGCTCGATGGATATGCAATGCGCGTACCAGTTCCTACTGGTTCTGCAACAGACCTCACTGTTGAACTTGCTAAGGAAGCAACAGCCGCAGAGATCAACGCAGCTATGAAAGCAGCAGCGAATGGTCCACTTAAGGGATTCCTTTCATACACCGAAGATCCAATCGTCTCTTCAGATATCGTCACAGATCCTTCATCTTGTATCTTCGATTCAGGCCTCACAAAGGTAATCGGAAATCAGGTAAAGGTTGTCGGTTGGTATGACAACGAATGGGGCTATTCAAACCGCCTCGTTGACCTTGTTGGTTATGTAGGTAAGTCTCTCTAATGTCTTTATTGGCTGACCTAGATGTAACAGGTAAGCGAGTATTTCTTCGCTGCGATCTCAACGTTCCTTTGAAAGAAGGAAAGATCACAGATGATGGCCGTATTCGTGCATCCTTGCCGACAATCAACGCCCTCCTTGCAAAGGGAGCAAGCATTGTTATTGCGGCACATCTAGGTCGTCCAAAAGGTGAAGCAAAGCCAGAACTTTCATTAGCTCCAGTTGCAGTTCGTCTTGCAGAACTTCTAGGAAAGCCAGTTCAGTTTGCTGGCGCAATTACTGGAACAGATGTCACCGCTAAGGCAGAGGCGCTCAAGAGTGGTGAAATCCTTCTCCTTGAAAATATTCGCTACGCAGCTGCAGAAACGTCGAAGGATGAATCTGAGCGAGCAGCACTTGCTACAGAACTAGCAGCACTTGCCGATGCATATGTAGGAGATGGCTTTGGTGCTGTGCACCGCAAGCACGCCTCAGTATTTGATCTTCCAAAATTACTTCCTCATGCAGCGGGAACTCTTGTTGCAGCTGAGGTTGAGGTTCTCAAGAAACTGACCGTAGATCCCGTTCGCCCTTATGGCGTTGTCCTTGGCGGATCAAAAGTTTCAGACAAGATTGGCGTTATCGCAAACCTTCTCGGCAAGGTTGATGTCATGGCAATCGGTGGAGGCATGCTCTTCACATTCCTTGCAGCACAAGGAAAAGAGATTGGTTCATCGCTAGTTGAACGTGATCTCATCGACACTGTTAAAGGTCTAATCAAGCAGGCTGAAGATTCAGGAGTGAAACTCTTGCTCCCTACAGATATCGTCGCGGCTCCAACTTTCTCGGCAGATGCAACGCCTACATTGGTAAGCGCAGATGCGATTCCTGCAGATCAGATGGGTCTGGATATCGGACCAGAAACTGCTGCAGCTTTTGCAGATGCAATTAAGGGATGTAAGACAGTATTTTGGAACGGCCCAATGGGCGTATTCGAATTCCCTAACTTTGCTAATGGCACAAAAGTTATCGCTCAAGCGCTGACAGAGGTCGATGGAATCTCAGTTGTCGGCGGGGGAGACTCAGCGGCAGCGGTGCGTGCACTTGGCTTTGCAGATAATCAGTTTGGATATATCTCAACTGGTGGCGGAGCTTCACTCGAATACCTAGAAGGAAAAGAACTTCCAGGGCTTACAGCTCTCGATCTCTAAATTTACCGACACTATTTTCTAAGGAGCAGATGATGCGTAAACCGCTAATGGCAGGCAATTGGAAGATGAACCTCAATCACCTCGAGGCGATTGCAGTTGCACAGAAGCTTGTCTACTCACTTGAAGATAAAGATTATGAAGCGGTCGATATTGCGATCATTCCGCCATTTACCGATATTCGTTCGATTCAGACAATGGTTGATGGAGATCGCCTAAGACTTCAATACGGTGCACAGGATCTGTCACCTGAAAGTTCAGGAGCATTTACGGGAGATATCTCTGGCTCAATGCTCGCTAAGCTCGGATGCACCTTTGTCGTTGTTGGACACTCAGAGCGACGCGCAATTCATAAGGAAGATGATGCCCTTATCAATCGCAAGATAAAGGCAGCGCTAGCAAATGAATTAACACCGATTTTCTGTGTCGGTGAAGAACTTGCGATCCGTGAATCTGGAACTCATGTTTCACACGTGATTCGCCAAGTACGTGCAGGTCTCGAAGGTTTCCATAAGCCAGAGCTCAAGAAAATTGTTATTGCATACGAACCAGTGTGGGCAATCGGAACCGGCAAGACCGCGACTCCTGAAGATGCGCAGGAAGTCTGTGCTGCAATCCGTGAAGAAGTTGAACAGATTGGTTCTGCAGAGATCGCAGCGAATATGCGCATTCTCTACGGCGGTTCAGTGAAGTCTGCCAATATCGTGGAAATCATGAAGCAGGCAGATGTTGATGGCGCCCTTATCGGGGGAGCAAGCCTTGATCCCGAGGAGCTCGCCAAGATTGCTAAGTTCCACGCTCAGGCGTAATTCAGGAGTTTCCAACTGATTCGGGTATCCTGTACCCCTACCTCTTAAGGAGTTTTACCGTGGCTTT
>CAZSEW010000122.1:0-2752 GCA_964606025.1 uncultured Candidatus Planktophila sp. | reverse complement strand
GTCTAAAGCTTGGCTACTACGCCCAGGAACATGAAATGCTCGACTTCGAACGCACAATCCTCGAGAACATGATGTCTTCTAAAGATGATCTTCGTGAACCTGAAGCTCGCAACGTTCTTGGTTCATTTTTATTCGTTGGTGATGACGTTCATAAGCCGGTCAAGGTGCTTTCGGGTGGAGAGCGAACTCGTTTAGCTCTTGCAACCCTCGTTGTATCTGCGGCAAACGTTCTGCTTCTCGATGAGCCTACAAATAACCTAGATCCAGCATCTCGTGAAGAGATCCTTGGCGCACTTACCGAGTATCAAGGCGCTGTCATCATGGTCTCTCACGATGAAGGCGCAGTTCAGGCACTTAAGCCTGAGCGTGTGATCTTGTTACCAGATGGCGATGAAGATATTTGGAAAGACGAATACTTCGATCTAGTCAGTATTGATTAAAACTTAAGCGTCGATCTGTTCGCGATCGATCTCAGCTGTTGCAATAAATTCCTTACGTGGCGCAACATCTGAACCCATCAAAAGCTCAAACATCTTCTCTGCAGCCTCTGCATCTGGAACAGTAATTCGGCGAAGTGTGCGTGCATCTGGATCCATTGTGGTTTCACGGAGCTGATCTGCATCCATCTCACCAAGACCCTTGTAACGCTGAATTGGTTCCTTCCAGCGCTTACCGTTCTTCTTCAAATCTGCAGTGACCTTCTTCATCTCATCATCTGAGTATGTATAGATGTACTCGCCCTTTTTGCCGCCGGCACCCATCGTTTCGATGCGGTGCAGTGGAGGAATAGCGGCAAAGACGCGACCAGCATCGAGCATTGGGCGCATGTAGCGATACATAAGAGTTAGTAGAAGACAGCGAATATGTGCTCCATCAACGTCAGCATCTGACATCAGGATTACGCGGCCGTAGCGAGCATCATCTAGTTCAAAGGACTTACCTGAGCCTGCACCGATTACCTGAATAATCGATCCGCACTCTTTGTCATCGAGCATCTGTGAAAGTGATGCTTTCTGGACGTTTAGTATTTTGCCACGAATAGGCAAGATTGCCTGGAATTCAGAGTTACGTGCAGCCTTCGTTGTGCCAAGTGCTGAGTCGCCCTCAACGATAAAGAGTTCGGTGCGAGTGACATCTTCAGAGCGGCAATCTGAGAGCTTTGTAGGAAGTGATGAAGATTCGAGAGCATTCTTACGGCGCTGAAGCTCTTTATGTGCACGTGCGCTGATACGTGTACGTGATGCGCCAGCAATCTTCTCCATGATCAACTTGCCGTTTGCCTTATCGATACGACGAGTTGTCGAGAAGAACTCCTTCAACTTATCGGCCACGACAGCAGAGACAATCTTTGTTGCAGCAGCTGTGCCGAGAACTTCTTTAGTCTGACCTTCGAACTGTGGCTCTGACATTCGGACTGTGACGACAGCTGTAAGGCCTTCCATCACATCGTCTTTAATGACATCGGCTTCATTCTTCTTCAGAATTCCAGCGCTGCGCATAGCTTCGTTAAATGCTTTGGTGATTGCACGCTCAAAGCCAAGGACGTGAGATCCGCCCTTAGGGGTAGCAATAATGTTTACAAATGAGCGAAGCGTTGTGTCGAATCCTTCGCCCCACTTCATCGCAATATCAACTTCCATATCGCGTTCTACATCTGTTGAAACCATATGGCCCTTGTCATCAAGAACTGGAACAGTCTCTTGGTAGTGGCCTGAGCCGTAGATACGAATTACTTCGCCTACAGGCGCATCTGGCTGCAAGAAGTCGCAGTATTCAGAGATTCCGCCTTTATGGAAGAAGACTTGTGTTGTCTTCTCCTTCTTGCGATTATCGTTAACAGTTATCGAGAGCCCTGGAACTAAGAATGATGTCTGGCGCGCACGTGCGTAGATATCTTCCAGATCAAGCTCTGCATCTTTAAGGAAGATCTGGCGATCTGACCACCACTTGGTACGAGTACCAGTTACCTTCGCAGAAATCTTTCCAATTGTGCGAAGACCTGATTGCGGTGTGAACTCAGCCTTTGGACCATCGCCATCGAATACGCCTGCGACTCCGCGCTTAAATGACATCCAATAAATCTTGCCGTTACGGTCAACTTCAACATCAAGGCGTTCTGCAAGTGCATTTACTACTGATGCACCGACGCCGTGAAGACCACCAGATGCTGCATAGGATCCGCCGCCGAACTTTCCACCTGCGTGGAGCTTTGTCATAACAACTTCAACGCCAGTAAGTCCGGTCTTTGGTTCCTTATCGACAGGAATACCACGGCCATCGTCGTGAACTTCGACAGAACCATCTGCCTCTAAATTAATTTCAATTTTCTTACAATGGCCGGCCAAAGATTCATCTACTGAGTTATCGATGATCTCCCAAAGGCAGTGCTGCAATCCACGAGAATCTGTGGAGCCGATATACATACCCGGGCGCTTACGAACTGCATCGAGGCCCTCGAGGACAGCTAGGTCTTTTGCGGTATAGCTATCTTTAGAATCTGTCTCAGGGGTAAAGTTCAATTCGTCAGCCACGGTGGCAAAGATTAGCCAGCGAACCCTTCGCAACTGCGTAAGCGCGCCGTAGAGTCTCAAATATCGATAATTTGCCGATATTTATGCGCTCATCCTGATAAAAATTAACAATATTGAAATCAATTTAAAGAGCGGGGAATAAAGAGAACTGGCATGATGTTCCATAGATGTACAGCACTACCTACCAACCTTAAGCGAACGGAGAGCGCGATGACCGAGCA
>CAZSEW010000121.1:0-2796 GCA_964606025.1 uncultured Candidatus Planktophila sp. | reverse complement strand
CTAGCTCTTGGGTAAATGCGCAACCAACTCTGCGCCCTACTAAGTACGGAACGCTGGCTTTAGCGCATAACGGAAACCTCACAAATACAGGTTCTCTTGCTGAACTTGTTCAAAAACTAGAGGTTGAGACGCCAAAGAACGAACGCGGTGCAACAACAGATACAGAAATTATGACGGCACTCATTGGTCTGCAAGATGAGAATAATGTTGAAGCAAGCGCACTTGCCGTTCTGCCAAAGCTCGAAGGAGCATTCTCGCTCGTCTTCATGGATGAACACACTTTGTATGCAGCTCGTGATCGCCACGGAGTTCGCCCGCTTGTTATCGGCAAATTAGAACGTGGCTGGGTAGTTGCATCTGAAACAGCAGCTCTCGATATCGTAGGTGCTGCCTTCGTGCGCGAAGTTGAACCGGGTGAATTCCTTGCGATTAATGAGGATGGAATTCGCTCGCAGATGTGGGCAACTCCTGAACCAAAGGGTTGCATATTTGAATATGTCTATCTAGCTCGCCCAGATACAACGATTGCTGCGCAGAGCATTCATGCTGTTCGCGGCCGTATTGGTCAGCGCCTTGCTATTGAAGCGCCAGTAGAGGCAGATCTCGTTATTCCAGTTCCTGAATCTGGAACGCCTGCTGCAATTGGATATGCAAAAGAATCTGGAATTCCATATGGACTAGGGCTTGTTAAGAACTCTTACGTTGGCCGAACCTTTATTCAACCATCACAGACTATTCGTCAGCTCGGTATTCGCTTAAAGCTCAACCCTCTTCGCGAGATTATTGAAGGTAAGCGCATTGTGGTTGTCGATGATTCAATCGTTCGCGGCAATACACAGCGCGCACTTGTGCGAATGTTGCGTGAAGCTGGAGCACTTGAAATCCACGTTCGTATCTCATCTCCTCCTGTTAAGTGGCCATGTTTCTACGGAATCGACTTTGCAACTCGCGCAGAACTCATTGCAAGCGGTCTTGAAGTCGAAGAGATTCGCAGATCTATCGGTGCAGATTCACTCGCCTATGTTTCAGAAGAAGGCTTGATTGAAGCAACCCATCTTCCTAAAGAAAAGCTCTGCATGGCTTGTTTCTCAGGCCAATACCCAATTGCAATTCCAACCGATATGTCTGAAGGCAAAATGCGTCTAGAGATCACCGAGGTTAATAAGTAATGGCAACCTATAAAGATTCAGGCGTAGATATCGATGCCGGGGACCGCGCCGTCGAATTGATGAAGGCATCAATTGCTCGCGCATCTCGCCCAGAAGTAATGGGAGGCATCGGCGGATTCGCAGGGTTATTTGATGCATCAGCGCTTAAAGATATGAAGCAACCACTTCTTGCAACATCAACTGATGGCGTGGGCACCAAGACAGAGATTGCTCGTCAGTTGGGTAAGTACGACACCATCGGTGAAGATCTCGTTGCGATGGTTGTTGATGACTTGGTTGTTTGTGGCGCAGAGCCTTTGTTTATGACTGATTACATCGCTGTTGGAAAAGTGATACCAGAGCGTATTGCTGAGATTGTTGCTGGCATCGCACGTGGTTGTCAGAAGTCAGGAACTGCACTTATTGGCGGAGAAACTGCTGAACATCCTGGCTTATTAGCTGAAGATGAATTCGATATTGCAGGTGCGGCAACGGGTGTTGTCGATGCAGACAAACAGTTAAGTGCAGCAAAGGTAAATGCTGGTGATTTAATTATTGCAATGCCCGCAAGTGGTTTCCATGCAAATGGATACTCATTGATTCGCCATATTCTTGCAAGTCAAAAGCTTGATCTCAATAAAACATACGATGGATTTAGCCAGAGCCTTGGCGAGATTCTCTTAACTCCAACTGAGATTTACACACTCGATTGCTTAGCTCTCATTAGAGCTCAAGGCGAGAAACTTCGCACCTTTAGTCACATCACAGGTGGCGGATTGGCAGATAACACCGCTCGCGTAATTCCTGCCGGCCTAACCGCGAAATATGATCGATCTACTTGGCAATTGCCGGCCGCAACCAAATTCCTTGCAGAGGTCGCATCTGTTCCTCAAGAAGATATGGAACGCACATGGAATTGCGGAATTGGCATGAGCGCAATAGTTG
Organism: uncultured Candidatus Planktophila sp.; assembly: GCA_964606025.1. Lineage (GTDB taxonomy): Bacteria > Actinomycetota > Actinomycetes > Nanopelagicales > Nanopelagicaceae > Planktophila. The sequence continues at coordinate 703 of CAZSEW010000121.1, read as the reverse complement.
ACCCATCCATTGGTGACCTTGTTATTCGCTCATTAGCCGCACGCGGAATGAAAGCTTGGATTGCAGGCGTCGTTGAGCCTTCAACCGATAACAGTGCGCCTCGTTCATACTTGGTCTCTCAATACGGAAGGTAAGTAATCATGGCTAGCAAATCAAAGAGAGCTCTTCAGGGGCAATCAAAGGCAGATAAGAAAGTTAATTTCTATCTCATAGCCATTCCAGTCCTTGCCTTCGTAATCAAGCTGATCACAATGGCCAATACACCTAATGGTGGCTGGCTTGGAGCCGATGGCGAGAATTACCTATCTGGCGTTGATGGTCTTATTGCCGAAGGTTACTTCTCTGAAAAGAGCATCCTTTCTTACTGGCCAGCTGGTTATCCGATTCTTCTCTGGTTCCTTACAAAAATTTCAGTCGCAAATATCTTGTGGCTTATCTCTTTCACTCAATCAATCTTTTATGCGTATGCCAGCTATTACTTTGTAAAGCAGCTTCGTGATACCAAGTTGCGCCCATATATGTTCTGGATTGGCATGATCCTGGCATTTAACCCAACACTCTCATTAAGTTCGATGGCAGTGGGATATGAAAGCCCAATTGCTGCGTGCATGTTGATGGTAGTTGGATTGATTATTAAATCTAAGCAGAGCCCAAATGATCGTGGATTAGTAATCCGAGTGATTGGCGTCGGTGCTTTCTCAGC
>CAZSEW010000120.1:0-2818 GCA_964606025.1 uncultured Candidatus Planktophila sp. | reverse complement strand
ACCTTGGTGATGAGAAATTGACGAATCTCTTCACTGAGCGAATCGAGCTGCTCATAGGAGAGCCCGCGAAGGTCCTCAGGACTCTTTATCGATTCAAGCATTTGCTCAGTCTAGATTAGCCACGGAGCTGGCGCAGTACGTACTGCATGATTCCACCGTGGCGGTAGTAATCCGCCTCACCTGGGGTATCAATACGCACCTTAGCCTTAAATGTCTTATCCCCTGCTGTGACGGTGACCTCTTTAGGAATGCCGCCATCATTAAGAGCCGTCACTCCAGTAATCGAGAAGATTTCATCGCCCTTGATTCCAAGTGACTGTGGATTTTCACCATTGATAAATTGCAATGGAAGAACTCCCATACCGATCAAGTTAGAACGGTGAATTCTCTCGAAGCTCTCTGCAATAACTGCGCGGACTCCAAGAAGAGCGGTTCCCTTTGCAGCCCAGTCACGTGATGATCCCGATCCATACTCCTTGCCTGCGAGGATTACTAATCCAACGCCAGCTGCTTGGTATGCAACTGATGCATCGTAGATAGTTGATTGCGCACCATCTGCCATGAAGTTGCGAGTGAAGCCCCCTTCGACTCCATCGAGAAGTAGATTCTTAAGTCGGATATTTGCAAATGTTCCGCGGATCATTACTTCGTGATTTCCACGTCGAGAACCGTAAGAGTTAAAGTCTTTACGATCTACTCCATTTGCTTCCAAATACTTTCCTGCAGGCGAATCAGCTTTGATATTTCCCGCAGGTGAGATGTGATCAGTCGTTACTGAATCTCCGAGGATTGCTAGAAGTCGAGCACCCGTGATATCTGTAACTGGCTTTGGCTCTGCCGGCATTCCTTCAAAGTAAGGAGGTTTGCGAACATATGTTGACTTTGGATCCCATTCAAATGTCTTACCTGTTGGAGTATCGAGTGACTTCCATCGGTGATCGCCATCGAATACAGATGCATAATCTTTCTTAAACATCTCTGATGAGATTGATGAATCGATAACGCTCTGGATCTCTTGCGCAGATGGCCAGATATCTTTCAAGAGAACTGGATTGCCATCCTTATCGTTTCCGAGTGAATCCTTCTCGAAGTCATGATCCATGTTGCCAGCGAGGGCATATGCGACCACAAGCGGTGGAGATGCAAGGTAATTCATTTTCACATCTGGACTGATGCGACCTTCAAAGTTTCTATTTCCAGAGAGGACCGCTGTAACAGCCAAATCGTTCTCATTCACCGCTTTGCTAATTTCGATTGGAAGCGGTCCTGAGTTACCAATACATGTCACACAGCCGTAGCCAACTAAGTTAAAGCCGAGAGCTTCCATATATTTCGTAAGGTCTGCGCGATCGTAGTAATCGGTAACAACCTTTGATCCTGGAGCAAGAGTTGTCTTAACCCAAGGCTTTGAGGTCAGCCCCTTCTCTACCGCCTTCTTAGCTAAGAGGGCGGCACCGATCATGACTGAAGGATTTGAGGTATTTGTGCAAGAGGTAATCGATGCAATAACAACATCGCCATTCTTGATTGTTGTCGCTTTGGCGCCAACCTTTACTGGGTATGCCTCTTTGCCAGTCTTCTCGGAGAAATAGGTTGGAAGAATTTTTTCAAATGCGCTCTTTGAGTCGGTTAATGAGATGCGATCTTGCGGACGCTTTGGCCCTGCAATCGATGAAACAACTGTCGAGAGATCTAGTTCGATATGTTCTGAGAAACGTGGAGTTGCAGATGGGTCGTGCCACATTCCTTGGGCCTTTGCATACTGCTCAACAAGTGCAACTTGATCTTCGTTTCTGCCGGTAAGTCGTAGATAGCGCAGAGTCTCTTCATCAATTGGGAAGATCGCACATGTCGAGCCGTATTCAGGTGACATATTTCCAATTGTTGTGCGATTAGCCATTGGTACTGAAACAACTCCAGGACCATAAAATTCTACGAACTTGCCTACAACTCCATGCTTGCGAAGCATTTCAGTGATGGTAAGTGCCATATCAGTAGCTGTTGTTCCAACTGGAAGTTCGCCAGACAGCTTGAACCCAACAACGCGAGGAATCAACATCGAAACTGGCTGGCCGAGAAGGGCTGCCTCTGCCTCAATTCCACCAACGCCCCAGCCGAGAACTCCAAGGCCGTTAACCATCGTTGTATGTGAATCTGTTCCGACGACGGTATCTGGATAGGCGCGAAGTACCCCATTCACGTTTCGAGTCATGATGACACGTGCCAAATATTCGATATTTACCTGGTGAACAATTCCTGTTCCAGGTGGAACTACCTTAAATTCATCGAAGGCGCCTTGTCCCCAGCGAAGGAAGCGATATCTCTCGCGGTTACGCTCATATTCAATATCTGTGTTCTGTTCAAAGGAATCTTTGGTTCCGAAGACATCAGCGATAACTGAGTGGTCGATAACGAGTTCTGCTGGTGCCAGTGGATTTACCTTGCTTGGGTCTCCCCCAAGATCAACGATTGCCTCGCGCATTGTTGCGAGGTCAACGACACAGGGAACACCAGTGAAGTCCTGCATAACAACACGTGCGGGGGTAAATTGAATTTCAGTATCTGGCTCAATTGATGGATCCCATTGAGCAAGAGCCTTAATGTGTTCGACGGTGATATTTGCACCATCTTCAGTGCGAAGTAAGTTCTCGAGCAACACCTTTAATGAGAATGGAAGATCTTTCGCACCATCGATTGATGAGATATCGAAGATCTCAAATTCTTTTCCCGAGACTTCTAAATTCTTCTTAGTTCCAAGAGAGTTCTTGCTCATCATCAACTTCCTTCGCTGAATTTATCTTGACGTCAAGATACCTTA
>CAZSEW010000119.1:0-2831 GCA_964606025.1 uncultured Candidatus Planktophila sp. | reverse complement strand
CCTTCCGTAAAGAGGTAGAGCTCACCGGTTTGGCCGAAGAAAACCTGCAGGCGCGTGTTCGCGGAACAACGCTGATGGGAATTTCTAATCAAGAGGGCCATCTCGTATTGGCTACTGGAAATAAATCCGAACTTGCCTGCGGATATTCAACTTTGTATGGCGATGCCGTCGGTGGATATGCCCCGATTAAAGATATTTATAAGGTCGATGTCTGGGCTCTTTCTAAGTGGCGCAATCAAGCTGCAATTGCAGCGGGGCAGACGCCTCCGATTCCAGAGAACTCAATTACTAAGGCACCGAGTGCTGAACTTCGCCCAGATCAAAAAGATTCAGATTCACTTCCCGAATATGAAATTCTCGATGAGGTCTTAATGGCCTATGTCGATGAAGATATGGGCCACGACGAATTAATCGCTGCCGGCTTTGATAAATATTTGGTGAAGCGGGTAATTGCAATGGTCGATAAGGCTGAATACAAGCGCCGCCAGTATCCGCCGGGTACCAAGGTTTCCAAGCGTGCATTCGGCAAGGATCGACGCCTTCCAATGACTTCAAGCTGGCGGGAAGTCTAAATAAAATGACCAGTAAGTGGCGCGAACTCTAGTTTTGTAACATAGCCGTAACTTCCCTTTGGCACGATGGCGCCATGTCCCCACAGCAAGAGAACATGAGTAAGCAGCAAGAGTTCGTTCTGCGCACAATTGAGGAACGAGATATTCGTTTCATCCGTCTCTGGTTTACAGATGTACTCGGATATTTAAAGTCTGTTGCAATTGCACCTGCCGAACTTGAGAATGCCTTTGAAGAAGGAATCGGATTCGACGGTTCTGCAATTGAAGGTTTTGCTCGCCAATCTGAATCAGATATGTTGGCAAAGCCAGACCCTGCGACATTTACTATCTTGCCGTGGCGTGCTGAAGCGCAAGGCGCAGCTCGTATGTTCTGCGATATCACTCTGCCCAATGGAGAGCCATCTCCTGCAGATCCGCGCAATGTTCTACGTCGCACCTTAGATAAGGCAGCGAAGATGGGGTACACCTGTTACACCCACCCAGAAATTGAATTCTTCTTATTTAAGTCACAACCAGAAAAAGGCGTCGCACCTGTTCCTGTCGACCAAGGTGGGTACTTCGATCACACGCCTGCAGTTGTCGGACATGATTTCCGCCGTCAAGCAATTACTTTGTTGGAGGCGATGGGCGTTTCTGTTGAGTTTAGCCACCACGAAGGTGCACCAGGACAGCAAGAGATTGATCTTCGTTATGCAGATGCTCTAAGCACTGCAGATAACATCATGACTTTCCGCCATGTCATTAAAGAGGTTGCACTGAACCAAGGCTTCTACGCATCCTTTATGCCAAAGCCATTTACAGAACATCCTGGCTCTGGAATGCACACGCACGTCTCGCTCTTTGAAGGCGAGAAGAATGCTTTCTACGATAAAGATGCAGAGCTCAATCTCTCAACTGTGGGGCGCCAATTTATTGCCGGAATTTTGAAGCACTCAGCTGAGATTACTGCGATTACTAACCAATGGGTCAACTCTTACAAACGCCTACAAGGCGGGGGAGAAGCTCCTTCGATTATCAACTGGGGCCATAACGATCGTGGCGCACTTGTTCGTATTCCTATGTATAAACCAAATAAAGAGAATTCAACGCGGATTGAATTTCGTTCGCCAGACTCTGCATGCAACCCATACCTTGCATATGCAGTCATGCTTGCAGCTGGCCTTAAGGGAATCGAGAAGAAGTATGTCCTCGAACCTTCAACGGACAACCAGTTGCTGCCATCAAATTTAGAAGAAGCAATTAGTGTGATGGAGAAGAGTGAGCTCGTTCGCGAGACTCTTGGCGAGCATGTCTTTGAATACTTCCTGCGAAATAAGCGCGCTGAATGGCAGGACTATCGCCGCCAGGTAAGCGCATACGAATTAGATCGGTATTTACCGGTCCTGTAAACGATTTTTCTCAACTGCCACTTGTAGCCTTGCTACATGGCTAAAGAGATTAATACTCAGACAATTCGACGTTACAACCTCATTGCGGGAATCTTCCATCTTGCGCAGATGCTCGTCGTGCTTGCTCTTGCAAATGACTTCTCGCTCCCAATCGTTGCCCGTTATATGTCTGGCCCGCCAGGAAGCACATTTGCTGAACCAGTAGTCCTTCTCGACACTCCTGTTGGATACGCGGTTGCAACTTTCCTTGGTCTCTCTGCCTTCTTCCACTTCCTCGTTATCTCACCAAAGTTCTTCGCTCGTTACTCTGCAGGATTGCTGGCACAACGCAACTACTTCCGTTGGGTCGAATATTCAATGAGCTCATCAGTGATGATTGTTCTGATAGCTCAGATCACTGGTGTTTCAGATGTGGCAGCGCTCATTTCAATATTTGGCGTTAATGCATCAATGATTCTCTTCGGCTGGTTGCAGGAGAAGTATGAACAACCAGGCAACGGCGGATGGCTTCCATTTATCTTTGGTTGCATCGCAGGCGCTGTCCCATGGATCGCTATTATTTTCTACGTTCTCTCAATCGGTGGCGCTGGCGAAACAAGTGCTCCGGCATTCGTTTATGGAATCGTCTTCTCGATCTTTGCATTCTTTAATACCTTTGCAATCGTCCAGTACCTTCAATATAAGAAGGTCGGGAAATGGTCAGATTATTTGCGTGGCGAGAAGACCTATATAACGCTCTCTCTCATCGCGAAATCAGCGCTGGCATGGCAGATCTTCATCTCAACTTTGGTTGAGTAAGCCTCCATCTTGATTCGTTAAGCGTTGTCGGGCTATTCTGTAGCCACTATGAAGCTCCGCGGACTCCTCCTTA
>CAZSEW010000118.1:0-2894 GCA_964606025.1 uncultured Candidatus Planktophila sp. | reverse complement strand
ACGTGGTGCTTGCATTTAAATCGCTCTAATCTAGAGCCATGACAACGCCGGTCAACCCAGCAGAATTAAATGCTGTAGATCCAGAGGCTCGTATTGCACGCCTGGTTGATAACGGCGCATACGAATTACTAATTCCCCGCACCGATTGTGGAATGGTTGCAGCTACCGGATTAGTAAAGGGAAATAAAGTCGTTCTCTTTGCATCGGATCCCACCATTAAAGGTGGCGCACTCGGCATCGAAGGTTCGCAGGTAATTGTTCAGGCTTATCGCGCCGCAATGGGCGCACAATCTCCGATCATTGGTATCTGGCATTCAGGTGGTGCGCGATTAAGTGATGGCGTTGCTTCTCTTAATGCATTCGGTGAAGTCTTCCAAGCGATGGTTACTGCTAGTGGACGTATCCCGCAGTTATCACTTGTCTTAGGACCAACTGCAGGTGGCGGTGCTTATGGACCAGCACTTACTGATGTTGTCGTTCTTGCTCCAGAAGGTCGCATCTTTGTAACTGGTCCTGACGTCGTTAAATCAGTAACCGGAGATATCGTTGATATGGCTTTACTTGGTGGACCTGAAGCCCATAGTAAGAATTCAGGTGTGGCACATGTAATTGCCCCAAGTGAAGATGTCGCATTCAGCGAGATTCAAGATCTCGTCTCACTCTTTGCCAACCAAGGCTTGATGTCGGCAACCGTAGAAGATGTTCCGCTTGGTCATTTAGTTCCGGAATCACAGAAGCGAATTTATGAAGTTCACCCACTAGTTGATGCCATTCTCGATAAGGATGGCGAGAAGTTAGAGCTTCTAGACATGTGGGCAGAGAACATGACAACAGTTATTGGCCGTTTAGGTGGCCGTACCGTCGGCGTTATTGCCAATAATCCTCAAGTTATCGGTGGCGTTCTTGATTCGGCTGCCGGCGAGAAAGCTGCGCGCTTTGTGCGCACATGCGATGCCTTCGGAATTCCACTTGTTGTTATTGCAGATGTCACTGGATTCTTACCTGGCATTGGTCAGGAGTGGGAAGGTGCCGTTCGTCGTGGTGCGAAGTTGCTTCATGCATTTGCAGAAGCAGTTGTTCCTCGAGTCACTGTTATTACTCGAAAGGCTTATGGCGGAGCCTTCGTCGCAATGAATTCAAAGTCGCTAGGTGCAACGCGAGTATTTGCATGGCCTCAAGCTGAAGTCTCAGTGATGGGCGCAGTTGCAGCGGTGCGAGTTCTGCACCGTAGGTTGCTTGCAGATTTGCCCGCAGATCAGCGTGAGGATATGGAGCTCGAGTTGGCCGCAGAACATGAGCGAGTATCAGGCGGAGTTGCACGCGCTATCGAGATTGGCGCAGTCGATGAGATGATCGAACCAGATAAGACTCGAAGCGCTATCGCAAAGGTATTAAGTGAGACTGAATATCGCCGTGGTTCACACGGCAATATTCCGCTCTAATAAACCTTTTAGCTAATTGACTTTAAAGGTTACTGAAACAGTTGAAGTAACTGTCTTCTCAATACTAGAAGTGTCATAGGACCCAGAATCAGAAATCTGAGTGGAATCCGGTGTCGTTACCTGGAAAACACCAGATCGAACTGCTTGGACAGCTCCAACTTTTCCACCCACTGCCTTGGTAATTGCAACGGCGCGAACCTTTGCATCCTTCATCGCCTTTTCAAGGAGTTGTGGGCGAAGCTTTGGAAGTGTTGACAGGTAATACTGAGGTCCGTAGTTGTTGACACTGACACCTGTCTGAAGGATTGAACCAATTCCTTGTGAAAGCTTTGAAACGAGTTGGACATCCTTTGAGCGAACAACCACATCGCGAGATGCGCGATAATTCAAGATTCTGCCAGTGCTATTTCCATTTGAATACTCTTCATTGGCATATGTTGATACTGAGCCAAGAGTTAGCTCCTCGGCTGGGATTCCACCTTCGGTAAGGTATTTAGTTACTGCTGCAACATCGCTTCCTACTTTGGTTACTGCATCAGAGACGGTCTGACGGGTCAACGAGACATTGAGGGTCCACACAACGTTATCTGCAGTTGCAGAAGTCTTTGCAGAACCTGTGACGGTAATTCCATTTGCGCTGCGATCGGCAAAACCGGCACCAACTTTGACAAGTCCACCGCCCAGTGCGATTGCAAGAATAAGCGCGATAGCGATGTAGAGAATTGATCTACGGCGCTCTTGGGATGTCATGGGTGCTTGTGATGTCATGTTCTTATTCTATATCGCTCGAAGTCGTGCAACTTCCTGTAAATCAACTCCACGCATTGGTTCGAGCGCTTCTTCCCATGCTTCACCTAGTGCTACCACTAAATTCTCACGAACTTCTAAGTCATCAAAAGAAGCAAGTGCTTTGCGGATTACATTTTCAGAAATCTGAATCGAACCAGCAGCATCAACGTTTGCTCGATGAATTCCAAGCTCTGGAGTAAATCGGAAGTACTCGCCGCCATCATTACCAAACTCTTGCACTTCAAATCGCAGGTAATGCCAATTCTTAAGCGCTGTTGCAATCTTTGCAGCGAGCCCAGCTTCACCTCGATACTCAAGCGTCGTGCGAATAGTGCCGGCAGCAAGTGGTTGATCGCGCCATGTGTAATTAAGTGGCTGGCCAAGAATGGCGTTAAGGCCCCACTCGATGTGTTGGCGCAGGGCTGTGGGCGCAGAGTGGATTGTTACCAAACCTGCGATAGAGGCGTGATGCATGAAGTACTCCTACTAAGGCTGCTTTGTGCGACCTTCCCCGATCCACAATTGCGACTCTTTAGTAGTTTTTGAGTACCTTATTTATACAACTTTCGGCTGACTTTGTGAATCCCCCGCTATTTTGAGCGTGATTCACAGGGAGCTCTTTCAAATCAGGAATAGGCATACCGTTGCGTAGCAGGTACCCTT
>CAZSEW010000117.1:0-2912 GCA_964606025.1 uncultured Candidatus Planktophila sp. | reverse complement strand
CCATCACGACCTGGCTCTGGCAAATGCTTTGGCATATATAAAACGCCTTGATTAGCGAAATCAAATGGTGAACCGACATCGAGCATCTGCACATTTGCAGGATCGATATCGCCATCGCCTGATTCTTGATCGACATCTGAACCGACCACAAAACCGATACTGCGCGCCATCGCATCAAAGTTATTGCCCACAGTCAGCGTTGCCGATGTAGCGATTACCGGAGTCTTAGTCAGCAAATTGCTTCGCAACACGTGAGAAACAGAGAGAGGTGCTAAATGCAGAGTTGAAAATGTTGGCTCGTACCAGAGCACATGCTCGTCACCCATCTTGAGCAACTTTCCAGCTGTCGTTGCGATCTCTTGTACAGCGCCCTTTACTCGTGCACGTTCTGCATTTTCATCCGGATCAATTATTTCGTCATCTGCTGAAATCAATTGCACAAAGGTGGTTGCCGCTTCCTTTAACTTTCTAATGGGAGCTTCCAAAACACTTGGGATTTCCTCTAAGCGACCTTGCGCTGAAAAATCCCCCTTGATCATTTCGCCGTAATCAGCCATCGAATCATGGAAGCTATCTGCTGCATTGGTAAGAGCATCAGATGGTTTTCCGGGCATGTACTTGCGAGCCATTGCTGCAGCGCGTTGTACTCGACCTGATGTCAGCTCTTCGGTTACCGCCTGCGTTGTGCGATCCATGAATTCATGTGCTTCATCGAGAATCACCGCATCGCGCTCGGGCAGGATTGGGTGAGAATCCACAATTTCAATTGCAAGCAGTGTGTGATTTGTAACGACAACATCTGCCTCTTGGGCACGCGCTTTAGCTTTTGCCGCAAAACATTGAGCGCCCCATGCACATGCATCGGCGCCCACGCATTCGCGCCCCGATAGGGAATTTGCTGCCCAGACTCTACGATCTACTTCTGGCGCATCATCGCGATCACCTGATACTCCCGGAGTCTTCGCCCATGCAATTAATCTCTTGGCATCCTTTTCCAGATAAGAAGATTCCAGTAATAGCTCTGCATCAGGATCGACATCTTCGGCATTCATCTTCTGCAGACATACATAATTTCCGACGCCTTTATAAATTCCATAAGTAATCGAGCGACCTAGAGCTTTTTCAAGAGCGGGAACAACTGCCGGTAGATCGCGTTCTACCAGCTGTCTCTGCAGTGCAAGAGTTGCAGTTGCAACCAATACTTTTCGTCCATGCACAAGGGCTGGAACTAGATAGGCCAGAGACTTTCCTGTGCCGGTGCCTGCCTGAACCATCAGATGGTGGCGATCGGTGAGGGCGTTGGCGACAGCCTCTGCCATCTCAATCTGGCCATCACGAGGTGAGCCACCTATAGCGGCAACTGCCGCATCGAGCGCGCTTCTGACCTGCGCAGATAGTTCGCTCATGGGTGGCACTTTAACGGTTCAATCGCGATACTTACGGACATGACATCCACACGTGTGATTGGCCCATTTACCGTTCCTGCCATTGGTCTTGGCTGTATGCCGCTTTCAGGAATGCCCGAGAGTAAACAATGGATTCTCAATGAGCGCGATAAAGCTATCGGAGTTGTGCACGCGGCGCTCGATGCTGGTGTTCGCCTACTCGATACAGCAGATATCTATGCACCAACATGGAACTCAGTTGGCCACAATGAAATTTTGGTCGCAGAAGCTGTTCGCACTTGGAGCGGAACTGCAGCGCAGAAAGAAGAGATTGTTATCGCAACAAAGGGCGGCATCACACGTGCCCCACTTGAAGGTGATTGGTTTGGTATCGCAGGTCGAGATGCGCAGGAGCACTACTTGTATCGCGCAGTTGAAGCATCTGCTGCAAAGATGGGCGTCAGCACTATCAAGTTATGGCAGCACCATCGCCTCAATCACCACATGCCATTTGAAGAGCAATTTGAAAATGTCATGAAGCTCAAAGCCCACGGAATTGTGCAGAACATCGGTGTCAGCAACTACACAGCCGAACAATTGCGCCGAGCAATCAAGATTGGTGGAACTCCAAAGCAAGGCGGAGTCGTTTCAGTTCAGAACGAATGGTCACCACGATCACGTGCTTGGGCTGATGTTCGCGATATCTGCGTCGAATACGGAATCGCATTTTTGCCATGGTCGCCACTTGGTGGAATTGATGTTAAAGGTAGCCTTGAAAATGGTTCCTACGACGCTTTTTCAGAAGTAGCTAAGGCACACAACGTCTCAAAGTTTGCAATTGCAATCGCTTGGCATCTTGCAACATCACCAGTTGCAATTCCAATTCCGGGTGCGTCACGTAAAGAATCCATTCTGGATTCGCTGACCGGTCTTGATGTGAAGTTAAGCGCTGCAGAGCTAGAGCAACTCAATGCATCGCTGCCACCTAACCCACCACTTGCATCTGAATTGGTGCCGCAACCGCCATTTCGTGACTGATGTAAATGTAGTTGAAATTTCAACTACTTAGTGCTAGTCTAAATTCATGTCCAAGATGCCCGCTCTCTATATCGGTCACGGTGCACCACTGCTGCTCGATGATCCAATCTGGTCATCTGAAATCGCGGCGATTACAAAGAAGTTTGAGAAGCCAAAGGCAATCTTGATTGTCTCGGCCCACTGGGAATCTGCACCAATCTCGATTTCATCTGCAACAGCTGGCACTCCCCTTGTCTATGACTTCGGTGGCTTTGCACAGAAGTTCTACGAGATGACTTATGAGACCCCTGATGCAACTGCACTTGCTGCACGGATCGCTGCGATGATGCCTGATAACGAACCTCTGCATCAATCAACTCGTGGACTTGATCATGGCGCATGGGTGCCGTTAAAAATTATGTACCCCGATGCTGATATTCCAGTTCTGCAAATGTCTATGCCGACATCAGATCCAGGTAAGTTGATTCAAATTGGTAAGCGTCTACAACC
>CAZSEW010000116.1:0-2917 GCA_964606025.1 uncultured Candidatus Planktophila sp. | reverse complement strand
GGAATTTTTCATCTCTACACAATGGGCGTTCATCGTTTCTTGCAAGATAAAGCACAAGTTGAGTATCACTTTATTTATATAGATCCTCCTTACGATGTAGATGATATTGATGTGACGGAGACTCTGATTCAGCTTGTCTCAGGTGGATTTCTGCATCCACAAGCGCTCATCGCCGTTGAGAGAAATAGCAGAGTGCGTGAGCTCTTGTGGCCTGATGGATTAGAGCGTGTACGAGAAAAGAATTACGGGCAAGCAACTATTTTCTACGGCTCACCCACGCTTAATGATGGTCAAAATGGATAACAACTCGAATCATTGCTAGCGTTTGCACCATGAAGCGCGCTGTATGTCCTGGATCATTTGATCCAATCACTTTTGGACACCTAGATATTATCGAGCGCGCCAGCAGCCAGTTCGACGAAGTAATCGTTGCAGTATTCGTCAACCGTAAGAAATCCGGACTATTTACGATTCAAGAGCGCATGGAGATGATCCAGGAGAATGTCGAAAAATTTAAGAATGTCAGGGTTGATACAGGTGATGGGCTCCTTGTTGAATATTGCAAGAGAAATTCAGTGCAGGCAATCGTCAAAGGCCTTCGAGCAGTAACTGACTTTGATTACGAACTCCAAATGGCGCAGGTCCACATTCAAGCTTCGGGTGTTGAGACAATGTTTATGGCAACATCTCCAACACATTCATTCTTATCTTCATCCATTGTGAAAGAACTCGCTCACTTCGGGGGAGATGTTTCATCGATGGTTCCAGCAAATGTTAATAAGGCACTGATGGCACGAGTAGGAGTATCAGAATGACAATGGATTCAATCGAGAAGCTCAATACAGCAATCGCAACTATTGAAGAGGCTCGCGGAGTTCCACTTTCGGCTTCATGTGTTGTCCATCGTGGTGAAATGCTTGAAATTCTCGAAGCTGCACAAGAATTGCTTCCTAAAGATCTTTTCACTGCTGAAGCCATTATTGGAGAGAAAGAAAGAATTATTGAAGAAGGTCGTACAAGCGCAGAAGCAATGATTGCCACAGCCCGCGAAGATGTAGCTCGCATGGTTGAACAGACTGCAATCGTTCAAGCAGCGCGTGATGAAGCCCAAAGAATTCTCGATGAAGCTCGTGATGTCGCAGAAAATGAACGTCGCGAAGTCGAGGCCTATATCGATGGCCGCCTTGCAACTCTTGAGGTAATCCTCAACAAGACTATGGATGCAGTTGCACGCGGTCGCGAGCGCCTTGAAGGTGCCGACGATAAAGACATTCTCGCTCAACTCAATTCAGATAAGTAAATCCATCTGATGTCCAAACCAGCTAATCCTTTTATTCTCAATACCCACGACCTTCCGCGTCGCGCTGGTGAGATGAAGGAGTATCAATTAGATATTCCAGCCCATGTCAGAATCGGTGTTCCTCTGATTGCGGTTCCTGAAGGAGACCTTGTCGAGCTCGATGTTCGCCTTGAATCAGTTACTGAAGGCGTTCTAGCAAGTGCAGAGATCTACGCCATTGCCCACGGAGAGTGCATACGTTGCTTAGATCCTGTTGAGGTTGTCGTTGATAGAAAGATTCAAGAGCTCTATCGATACGAACCGACCAATGAGAAAGGTCGAAAGAAGCGTCGCGATGATGAAGATGTTGACCTTGAGGGAGAGGAAGAGCTTCAGATGGAGGGCGATCTCATGGATCTTGAAATCCCCGTCATTGATGCAATCATCCTGACCTTGCCCGTGAATCCTCTCTGCTCAGATGAGTGCCTTGGCCTCTGCCCTGATTGCGGGGAGAAGTGGGAGAACCTTCCGGAGGGCCACGCCCATGAAGTCATTGATGCCCGCTGGTCAGGCCTCGATGGGCTGGATTTTGGCAATTCTGAGAAATAGGCGATACTTAGGCCTCTAATATTTAAGATTAAGGACGATTACCGTGCCAGTACCAAAGCGAAAAATGTCTCGTTCGAAGACACGTTCACGCCGAAGCATGTGGAAAACAACTGCTGCAGCGCTCTCAACTTGCCCACAGTGCCAGCAACCAAAGCTCAACCATGTTGCATGCCCAACATGCGGTACCTATAACCGCCGTCAGGTTCTAGAGGTCTGATCTGTACTCAAAACTTCTTGAGCAATTAGGAGTTCAACTTTCTCCGCAACTGCTTGAGTTAGCTTTTACCCATCGCTCGTTTGCATACGAGACTGGAATTTCCACCACTAACGAACGCCTCGAATTTCTTGGGGATTCCGTTCTTGGTCTCATCGTGACTGAAGAGCTTTATGTAAAGTATCCAGATCTCGATGAAAGTCGCTTATCTCCGCTGCGTTCGGGGATTGTGAATATGAGAGCGCTCGCAGATATTGCGCGAACACTCGACCTTGGAAAATATATTCGACTTGGAAAAGGCGAAGAAGTAACCAATGGACGCGATAAGAATTCATTGCTTGCCGATGCGCTGGAAGCCCTGATTGGCGCTATCTACCTCGATTGCGGATTTGAGAAATCAACTGAGGTAGTTCGAGCACTGATTAAAGAGACTCTTGATGGCGCAATTGCAAAAGGCGCAGGGCTAGATGGCAAGACCGCCCTTCAAGAACTTCTTGCATCACTTGGAAAGGGTTCTCCTGAGTATCAGGTTAGTGAAACCGGCCCTGATCACGATAAGAGTTTTACGGCAGTAGCAATGGTTTCCGGAGAGCCAATCGCCACCGGAAATGGAAAGAGCAAGCGAGAAGCAGAACAATCAGCTGCTCGCAGTGCGCTAGAGAAGTTAACTTCCTAATACTTCGTAAACCCTCAAGTTGAACTTGAACTGAGTCGCTTTTATACCTATGGCGCGCTGAACGGTAGGTTTACCGCGTGTATTTGAAGAGCCTGACCCTCAAAGGATTTAAATCCTTTGCATCGGCGACCACTCTTCG
>CAZSEW010000115.1:0-2929 GCA_964606025.1 uncultured Candidatus Planktophila sp. | reverse complement strand
GGGCTGATGCTTGGGCCTATTCTGGGAGAAAACTTGCTCTGGAGAAATAACCCAGAGCGTAAACGAGCCTACATTCAAGCAGGATGGCTATGGGTCGGCATGTTCTTTACACGCATTGCGGTTCAGTACCCAATCTATAAGAGCGGAAATCTCAATCTCTTAGGAACGGTTAATCTCGCGATGGGTTACCCACTATTTATTGCAACAGCTTATGGCTCTTGGATGATTCTGCGCCGAGTTCCTACTGTTAAAGCTTAGCTCTACAAATAAGCGCTAGTTCTGGGCGATAAAGCAATCTTTGATCTGATCTTCTGCCGCTGCTGATGCAACGAATAGAAGCTCATCACCTGCGATAAAGAGATCACTTGGCGCAGGAGCAATAACTCGGCCATCGCGAACAATTGCCGCAAGTGAAGCATCCTGAGGAAGAGTTACTTCTTCAACAGTCTTTCCAATACAAATTGAGGAATCAGGCAAGGTAATCTCAACGAGATTTGCTTGGCCCTTTCTAAATGAGAATAAGCGCACAACATCACCAACGCTGACGGCCTCTTCTACGAGAGCGGCGATAATTCTTGGAGTAGATACTGCAACATCCACGCCCCATGATTGATCAAAGAGCCATTCATTCTTTGGATGATTAATGCGAGCCACAACGCGGGGGACGCCGTACTCGGTCTTACCAAGAAGGGAAGCAACAAGATTTACCTTGTCATCACCTGTTGCTGCCACAAGAACTTGGCACTGATTAAGTTGTGCATTATCAAGAGATGCAATTTCGCATGCATCTGCCATGAGCCATTCTGCATCAGGAACTGAATCAATTTTGAGAGCTTTTGGGTCTCTGTCAATCAAAAGTACTTGATGGCCATTATCGAGAAGTTCTCGAGCGATAGCACGCCCAACATTTCCAGCACCCGCAATAGCAATTCTCATAACTTATTCTCCTGGCCCGCTCGTGAGAACGCTTTCAGCGATTGCGAGCTTCTCATCAAGAATAGTCATATGAACTAAATCGCCATCTTGCAAAACGGTGTGCTCATCCGGGATGAGTGCTTCACCGAGTCGCGTAAGGAAAGCTACGCGAGATTCAGTAGCAACTTCGAGCTCTGAAATTGCGCGGCCATACCAATCGACATGGGGATGGACTTCAAGAAGTTGAACAGTGCCTGTTGCATCGCGCCATTCTGAGCGAGCTCCACCTGGTGCGATGCGACGCAAAATCTGATCAGTCGCCCAAATAACAGTTGCGACAGTTGGAATTCCAAGGCGCTGATAAATTTCTGCACGACCTGGGTCATAAATACGTGCAACAACATTTGTAACGCCATAACTTTCGCGAGCTACACGAGCGGCCAAAATATTTGAGTTATCGCCATTACTTACTGCGGCGAATGCATCGGCACCTTCAATGCCAGCCTCTAGGAGCGTATCTCGATCAAATCCAACGCCCACAACTGTGCGACCCTTGAAATCTGCACCCAAGCGACGGAACGCTTCTTTAGATTGATCAATAACTGCGACCGAATATCCGGCGGCTTCAAGTTCGATGGCTAAAGAGGAACCAACTCGACCGCAACCCATGATGACAACGTGCACAGGAGTAACTTACTACTCTCTTGTGAAATTGTAGGAATTTAGCGCGACTTCCTATCTCCACTAGGCTTGTCATATGGCTTCATCTAATCGCGTCACCCTCGAAGTTGGACAGAAAATTGACGTGACCATTGAGAAGATCGCGCACGGAGGACACTTCATCGCTCGCCATGAAGGTGCTGTCATTTTTGTCAGGCACGGAATTCCTGGCGAATTAGTGGAAATCATCATCACCAGCGTTGGTTCGAGCTTCAACCGAGCGGATGTTCTCACTGTAAAAACTCCATCAGTTGATCGCACCTCGCCTCCATGTCGTTATGCAAACAGAGAAGGCTGTGGTGGCTGCGATTTCCAGCATATTTCCATTACTCGTCAGCGATCCCTGAAGTCCGAAGTTATTGCTGAGCAATTCTCAAGAATTGCAAAGATGGATCTGCAGGTAGAAGTTGAAGAGATTAATAAGCCACTTGGTTGGCGAACACGTTGTACATCTGTGACGACAAAGAATGGATCCCTTGGTTTTTTTCAGGCACGAAGCCATAAGGTCATTCCAGTTGATGATTGCAGAATTCTTGTACCTGAGATGCAATTTGCGCAGCTGGCAGAACGTGGGGCAAAGGGAGATCAGAAGCTAGAGATCTCAATCTCCAACACGGGCGAGCGAAGTATCGCAACTGCAAATGCACGCGACGAATCTCCTTTGCGACTGACTGATGGAGTTGATATCGCTCACTATGTCGTCGGAGACAAAACCTTTGAAGTAAGCCAGAAATCATTCTGGCAGAGCCACAAAGATGCTCCGGCGACATTAACTAAAGCTGTCCTTGAATATGCAGGTACCCGCGAAGGAGATCAGGTTCTAGATCTCTATGGCGGGGTCGGGCTATTTACTGCAGCCCTTCTTCCACTAGTTGGGGAGACTGGCTCAGTTGATCTCGTTGAAGGAAGTAAGTTTGCAACAAGTGATGCGAGTAGAAATTTTGCGGATGCGAAGAATGTAAATATCGTCACCGGAGATGTTGCAAAAGTCATCACTCGTTTTCCACGCGCTGATGTTGTAGTTCTCGACCCTCCTCGCGAGGGAGCGGGTAAAGATGTCGTTGAGAACTTGGCCAGAATTGCTCCCCGAACAATTGTCTATGTCGCCTGCGATCCTGCAGCCTTGGCTCGAGATACCGCCTACCTGCGTGATGCGGGATATCAACTAGATGCAATTAGAGCCTTTGATCTCTTTCCAATGACTCACCACATCGAATGTATTGCGAAATTCGTCCCTATTAAGGTATCTTGACGTCAAGATAAATTCAGCGAAGGAAGTTGATGATGAGCAAGA
>CAZSEW010000114.1:0-2960 GCA_964606025.1 uncultured Candidatus Planktophila sp. | reverse complement strand
TTGCCATTCATCTCATAGACGGTCATATTGCGACCGATTTCAGAGATTCCACCTAGTGCAACAATGCGTAATCCATCGGCAGGTAACTTGCCAGGAGTGCCTAAGTTGGGATGTGGATGTTGAGTCATTCGTTAAATCTTTAGGTTACTTCTTCAAATTGACGCCACCTGCAGCGAGATCAATACGCAGTTGCGCGATCTGTGCATCGGTTGCATCAACAAGTGGCAGACGAGTTGTTCCTCCGGGAAGACCCATGAGTGACATCGCTGCCTTGGTCAAAATTGCACCTTGGGTGCGGAATGTTCCGGTAAAGACAGGCAATAACTCTTGGTGAATCTCAAGTGCGCGAGCCGAGTTGCCTGCAAACCAAGCATCGAGCATCGCCTTGAGTTGATTTCCAACTGTATGCCCGCAGACAGAGACAAAGCCAACGGCGCCAACAGAGAGGAATGGAAGATTGAGAATGTCATCTCCTGAATAGACAGGTACTTCACATCGCTTAATTACCCATGAGGTTGCTGCGATATTTCCCTTTGCATCTTTGAGGGCAACAATATTTTCAACAGTTTCAAAGAGCTTTACGATTGTGTCTGATTCGATTTCTACACCTGTACGACCTGGAATGTCGTACATCATGATCGGAAGATCTGTCGCAGCAGCAACTGCACGGAAGTGGGCTTCGATACCCGCCTGTGGTGGCTTGTTGTAATAAGGAGTTACGACGAGCAAGCCATCTGCGCCAGCATCTTGTGAACGCTTTGCTTGTTCGACCGTATAAGAAGTTTCGTTATCGCCTGCACCTGAAAGAACGGTGATTTTGTCTCCAACAACGCTCTTGACGACCTTAATGATCTCGAGCTTCTCAGATGATTTCGTTGTTGGCGCTTCACCGGTTGTACCGTTGACCGCAATTCCATCGTGGCCGGTATCAACTAAATGTTGAGCAAGTTTTGCAACGCCATCCCAGTCAATGGCTCCATCTTTATCAAATGGGGTGACCATCGCCGTAATTAAACGACCGAAGGGTGGCTTGATACTCATCTGGGAATCTTATCGCTTAAGGTGCGATACGACCAGATTTTTCAAAGGCCCCGTATGTAAGAGGCATCAATTTTGCGAATTCTGCTTCCATCTTTTCAGCAACCATCTCGATTTCTCGCTGTGGGTAGCTTGGGAAGTGCGATCCCTCGCGTGCTGTGCGAAGTGATAAGAAGTTCATCAGTGCGCGTGCATTCATAGTTACATACATTGAAGAGTATGTTGCAACAGGAAGTACTACACGAGCGACTTCGCGAGCGACGCCAGCTTCAAGCATCTTTTGGTAAGAATCGTAGGCAACAAGGTAAGCATCTTTCATCGCCTTGACTGAGATCTCGAATTGCTCTGGAGTGCCATCTTCAAATGTATACGCACCAGTTTTTCCAACTTGAACCAATTTACGTTCCTTAGATGGAATGTAGAAAACTGGCTTGAGTTCACGATAACGGCCTGACTCTTCGTTATATGAAGCGATGCGATGGCGCATAAACTCACGAAATACAAAGATTGGCGCTGAAACAAAGAATGTCATTGATGTGTGTTCAAATGGAGAACCGTGGCGTTCGCGCGCAAGATAGTTGATTAGTCCTGCAGAACGTGCTGGATCTTCGCCGATTTCATCCATCGACTGCTCACCAGCAGTTGAAACGCGGGCTGCCCAAATAACATCGGCATCGCTTGCGCTTGCTTTGATGAGTTCTACAGATACATCGTCTCTAAAGATTACAGTTTCAGACATGAGCGCACCTTATCTTTGAACCCCCCTGCCCTTGATGGATATCTAGGGCAGAATAAGCGCGTGTCCAGAGTGAACCGTGCCACCGCAACGCAGAGTCTGAGCGTCTCCTTTACGGTTGGCCTTTACGGAACTGCATTTGGCGCCGCAAGTATTGCCGCTGGGTTCTCACTTCTTCAGACCTGTCTTCTCTCACTATTGACCTTCTCTGGAGCATCTCAATTTGCAGTTGTTGGCGTTATGGGAGCTGGTGGAAGTGCAATCTCTGGAATTGCAACGGCATCGCTTCTCGGAATTCGAAATGGTTTGTACGGGTTGCGCATGGCGCCCATTCTTAAAGTGCGTGGAATAAAGAGGGTCGTTGCAGCACAAGTCACGATTGATGAATCAACGGGTGTTGCTGTCGGCCAAGAAGGCCTTGGCGAAGATGCAATGAAGGCTGGATTCTGGCTGACAGGTTTTGGTGTCTATATCTTCTGGAATTTCTTTACATTACTTGGTGCACTCGGTGCGCAAGCGATGGGCGATCCATCTTCTTGGGGACTCGATGCTGCGGTTCCTGCGGCATTCCTTGGCCTTGTGTGGCCACGACTTACAGGAAAACTCGAAAGAACTCTTGCTGTCTTTTCAATTCTTCTTGCAGTGCTCTTATCTCCATTTATCTCTGCAGGCTTGCCAATCATTGCAACTGCGCTTCTCGCCGCTATCTTCGGTTGGAAGGTGCGCTAGATGAGCGCCTTATGGATTGGCGTTATCGGCACCAGCGCACTGGCATTCCTGCTCAAGTATTTAGGCCATAGCGTTCCAGAGAAGTATTTAACGAACCCTCGAATGTTGCGCATCAATACGCTGATTCCGATTGCGCTCTTAAGTGCACTTGTTGGAGTGCAGACAATCACGCAAGATGGAAAATGGGCCATTGATCAACGTCTGGCAGGTGTCAGCGTTGCAGTTATCGCTTTACTGCTTAAGGCGCCTTACTTTGTTGTCGTTATCTCTGCTGCAATTACTTCAGCAATTCTATATAGACTTTAAAGCTAATTAGATTTTAAATAATGCCCAGAGCAGTAAGTTTTGCCTTCAAGTCGTTATCTGAAGGTTCTGTAAGGTGAGTTCCATCAGAGAAGACAATGACAGGAATTGATTGCGCTCCCCCATTGATCTCAACAACCTTTGCAGCGGCAGA
>CAZSEW010000113.1:0-2969 GCA_964606025.1 uncultured Candidatus Planktophila sp. | reverse complement strand
TTTCGCTGATGATTGCATCTGGGACTTCGAAGGCTAAGACACATGCAGAACCGGTGCCATTTGATTTCAAT
Organism: uncultured Candidatus Planktophila sp.; assembly: GCA_964606025.1. Taxonomy (GTDB): domain Bacteria; phylum Actinomycetota; class Actinomycetes; order Nanopelagicales; family Nanopelagicaceae; genus Planktophila. Next base: position 2,898 of record CAZSEW010000113.1, on the reverse strand, counting down.
TCAACGGCATCCTCTGCGGCAACCAGTGAGAGGGTGTATTCAATTTCCTCTTCATCGAGATCGTTATTATTGGCAATGAAAACTCCAGTTGCAGCGTAGACATCGCTGGCATCTAATTGGCCAGTTTTCAGGAGCTCTGCAACCTCTTGGGCCGTGACCCCAACATATGCGCGCATGTGATTAGCCTATAAGAAGTTACCGCTTAATCTCACCCGATAATCCTTGAATGCTCTTGCGTAAGAGGCTCTTCTCATTTGATTGAAAGAGGGTCTCGTGGGCGTTTTCTGCGATTGAGATAGAGCGCGTATCTAGAGGAATCTTTAGGACCCTCTTCGATCCAAGGACGCTTATTGCATTGGCAAAGAGCTCATCTGCTGCCGTAGAGCGACGCCCAGATTTTGTAGCAAATTGAATGAAAGAAATTTCAGGTTTTATGGAATTTCGAAGAAAGTCTTGAGTTAATTTACGAAGGCGATGAAGCGAAAGAAAATCTGATTTGGCCAACACCCAGAGTTGATCTGCGTGTGAAGAGATCCAGACAAGAGTCTCGCCAGACCAACGACGGCCACTCAAAGTCTCTGCAATTTCAAGAGTGGGACCAAGATCAATAACAATGAAGTCGAACTCATATTGCGCGTTATCTAGTAATGCGATGGAATCGAAGATTGTGTTTTGTGTAATCTCCATCGCCCAGAATCCAGCACCCACTTGGGTAAATCCTTTATTGGTATGAAGTCCCTGCTCTCCAATCAGAACTGCGACAGCTGGCGCTGTTGGATTCGCATCGACCAAGAGTGTTCGATGACCCGCAACGCTTAACTCTGAAGATAGATTGATTGCAAGTGTCGTACAACCTGCCGCGCTATGGGCAGAAGTGACTCCCAGAACGGTTGCTCGACTGGCTCTCCGCTCTGGGATCGAATTTCTCAGCAAAGGAGATCTAATAGAACCCCTGACTAAGCCAATAAGTTCGAGAGCTGAATTAGGAATCGGCAGTGCATCTGGAAAATCTCGCACGATGCTTGCCTCATGCATGAAGAGAAAGATTCGGATCCCCCGCGATTTGAGCTCTTCGATGGATTCTGAAGTTATGCCGATGAGATCGGTGGAGCAGAGCAGTACATCCGGCAATTCTGGGGATGCTTCCAAGAAATCAATTACCGATTGCCAATCTAGTGCACGATGTAAGACGTTCCATCCTTGTCCAAAGAGAGTGCTGGCTGCAAAGCTCTCGAACTCGGCTTTGTGAATTGCAGTAATTGCCGTCGATTGTGACTCACTCATTGGTCTGCACTGCGACAAGTCGTCCGCTAGTCGATGCAGCTAATACTCGTTCGGTGTCACGAGGGCTCGCTGAAATTGTGAGAGCGACTTCTCCGCCAAAGTTGCTCCCTTTGCGATCGAGTGAGCTCACTTGCGCACTTCGAAGAATTAAGAGCGGTTCGATTGCAACTTCTCCGTTCTTCGCATCAAAGAGTTGATAGATGTTTACTAGTGACCCCGTGACTACACCTATCGGAATATCTACAGAACGAAGACTTATTGAGATCTCATCGTTGATCTCTGACTCTCCCGGCCTAGCAAGCGACTGAATAAGTATGAGCTCACCCGGCAGCAGCCTTCTTAGTGATATCGATTGCGCTGGATTAATAGTTGCTGGCAGATATTTGCCGCCTGAATTCCCCAAAGTTACTTCGATCTGAGCCAGATCTTGAATTCGCACCTCACTTCCGGCAGCTATTGGATTGTTTACAACCCAGTACCGCTCCTTCTGATTAGCGGCGAGAGACATCAAGAACGATGCGACTAACGCTGCAATGAAGAGTGCGATTGAAATTGCAAAGCGAGGACTATGTACTTTCTTGGCAGACATGGCGGGATGTTAAAGGTGGGCAATCGCAATCAAGTGCTAGTTTTACACAATCATCCTTTCGAATGATTTAGGTTCATCTATAAAGATGATGGAAAGGATGATTAGTGCGTGCACCATCGCGCCATGACCACTGAAACCCTCCAATTTCCTGTACCCACCCAAAAGCCATATCTACAACTGATCTCAAGTACCGAAGATCAAGCGCTCTGGAGCCATCCAGTTCTCGATATCTTCGCACCACCCAAGCAAGAAATTCCGGAACAGAAAGCAAAGCTCTATCTCGTTCCTTCCACATTCGGTGAAGATATTGATTTCGATGAGATGCCAATTCCAACTTCGGCAGCAGAGCTTCCTGAATTACATGCATGGACGATGAAATTCATTGTTAGCGTTCTCGAAATCTGGGCGGGAAGAAGGCAGCCGGCGCAACTCATTCGCTCTTGCCATCGAGTTATCTACATGGAGTTGCTAAAAAAGACCGGAAGCCAGAAGGAGATTGGTCGAATCAGAAACATTCACCAGTCAGAACCGCTCGACGGAATATGTGAAAGTACCGTGACAGTCAGATATGGAGATCGATTGCGTGCAGTGGTTATTCGCTTTGAGGGCGTAGATGGCAGATGGCTCTGCACAGCACTGCGTCTAATCTAAAGAAATTTAAGCAGCTCCGTGGCAGCGCTTAAATTTCTTTCCAGATCCACATGGACATGGGCTGTTACGAGATACATCACCTGATGTAACAACACCATTCTCATCGGCTGCGCTGTAACGAAGTGGCGCCTTTTGCGCTGGCTTCTCATCAACACCACGAGCTGTGATCTGAGAGCCATCACCTTCAACGGTTACCTCGACGTTAAATACCAAGCTGGCAAGCTCTTCTTTGATTGCATCCATCATCGCGGCAAATAGTTCATAACCCTCGCGCTGATATTCAACGAGCGGATCGCGTTGAGCCATTGCACGTAGTCCAATGCCCTCTTGTAGGTAATCCATCTCGTAGAGATGCTCACGCCACTTACGATCGA
>CAZSEW010000112.1:0-2998 GCA_964606025.1 uncultured Candidatus Planktophila sp. | reverse complement strand
GACCTCATCGCGCAAGAGAGCGACGATACAGATGACATCCTGGCGGCACTCAAGGGTAAGAAATCTTCAACCGCCCTGCCATTTACTCCTAAATCTGGTGAATCTTTACCACGCCAAGAGTTAATTGCATTGATAGGCTCCCTCACCGAGCAGATGAGAAGTGCGGCAGATCAATTGCAATTCGAACTTGCTGCACGTCTGCGTGACGAATTAAAAGAGCTGAAGCGAGAGCTTCGTGGAATGGATGAGGCCGGCACATGAGCATCGATAAGTTAGTTGTGCGCGGTGCTCGCGAGCATAATCTCAAAGACGTCTCCATTGAACTTCCTCGCGATGCGCTGATTGTATTCACGGGTCTCTCTGGCTCTGGTAAATCAAGCCTTGCATTCGACACCATCTTCGCCGAAGGTCAGCGTCGCTACGTGGAATCTCTTTCTGCATATGCGCGTCAGTTCTTGGGTCAGATGGATAAACCTGATGTTGATTTCATCGAAGGCTTATCTCCCGCCGTTTCGATTGATCAGAAATCTACGAACCGTAATCCTCGCTCCACTGTAGGAACGATTACAGAGGTTTACGATTACTTTAGATTGCTCTTCGCTCGCGCAGGCAGGCCGCACTGTCCTAAATGCAAGAAGGCAGTATCGCGCCAGAGCCCACAACAAATTGTCGATCAAATTCTGACGATGCCAGCAACTACAAAGTTCCAGGTATTGGCCCCTGTAATTCGTGAACGTAAGGGCGAGTTTGTTGATCTCTTCGCCGAACTGGTTACACAGGGATATTCACGAGCTCGCGTTGATGGTGAGAACATCACACTTACAGAACCTCCGAAGCTTAAAAAACAAGAGAAGCACACCATTGAAGTCGTCATCGATCGCCTGACTGCGAAGGCTGAGAGCAAGTCTCGTCTAACCGATTCAATTGAAACTGCCCTTAAATTAGGAAATGGGTTGGTCTTGCTCGACTTCGTGGATGCTAAATCGGGGGAGAAGGAGCACACATACAGCGAGCATCTAGCTTGCCACGACTGCAATCTCTCCTTCGAAGAACTTGAACCACGTTCATTCTCATTTAACTCACCTTTTGGTGCTTGCCCTGAGTGTTCAGGTATTGGTACAAAGCTTGAGGTCGATGAGGATCTCATCATTCCCGATGATTCTATTTCGATTAATGAGGGAGCTATCGCGCCATGGTCAGGTGGACAGTCATCCGAATATTTCTTGCGCTTACTTGAAGCACTTGCATCAGAACTCAAATTTTCGATGGATAACCCTTGGAAGAAACTCTCTGTCAAAGCTAAAGATGCGATCATCAATGGCTTCGAATACGAAGTTCACGTTAAGTATAAGAATCGCTATGGCCGCGTTCGTAATTACTCGACAGGTTTTGAAGGTGTTATTCCCTTTATTCATCGTCGTCATTCAGAGACAGATAGCGATTACAGCCGCGATAAGTACGAGGCTTACATGCGCGAAACACCTTGCCCCACTTGTAAAGGTGCGCGCTTAAAGCCAGAAGTCCTCGCTGTCACACTCGGTGGAAAGAGCATCGCAGAAGTCTGCGCACTCTCTATCGATGAATGTGCTGCATTCCTTAAAGAGGTAACTCTCAATAAGCGTGAAGCTCAAATTGCAGAACGCGTGATGAAAGAGGTTCATGCACGCCTTGGATTCTTGCTCGATGTAGGCCTTGATTACCTTTCTCTTGATCGCCCGGCTGCAACCCTGTCGGGTGGAGAAGCGCAACGCATTCGTCTAGCAACTCAAATCGGATCAGGTCTTGTTGGCGTTCTCTATGTACTAGACGAGCCATCTATCGGTCTTCATCAACGCGATAATCGTCGCCTAATCGATACCTTGACCCGTCTTCGCGACCTTGGAAATACCTTGATTGTTGTAGAGCACGATGAAGAAACAATTCGTACAGCCGACTGGGTTGTCGATATCGGACCAGGTGCCGGTGAACACGGTGGCAAGGTTGTCGTATCTGGTTCTTACGAAGAGTTGATTGCATCTGAAGAATCGATCACCGGTGCATACCTTTCTGGTCGCCGATCAATTGAGATTCCAGATACCCGCCGCCCAGTCGATGCAAAGCGTCAGCTTGTCATCAAAGGCGCGAAAGAGAACAACCTCAAAGATATCGAGGTCTCGATTCCGCTAGGGCTCTTTGTTTCCGTTACGGGCGTATCGGGCTCAGGTAAGTCCACCCTCGTTAATGATATTCTCTATACAACTCTTGCGAACAAACTCAATGGTGCACGTTTAGTTCCAGGTCGTCACAGAACCGTTACAGGTATCGATCAACTCGACAAAGTTGTTCACGTAGATCAATCTCCAATTGGTCGCACACCTCGATCCAACCCAGCAACATATACAGGTGTATTCGATAAGGTCCGTGCTCTGTTTGCAGAGACATCGGAAGCAAAGGTTCGCGGATATCAGCAGGGCCGCTTCTCCTTTAACGTAAAGGGTGGACGCTGCGAGAACTGTTCTGGTGATGGAACGATCACAATCGAGATGAACTTCTTGCCGGATGTCTATGTCCCATGCGAAGTCTGCCATGGTGCGCGCTACAACCGTGAGACTCTAGAAGTTCACTACAAAGGAAAGACAATTGCGCAAGTTCTCGATATGCCGATTGAGATTGCCCACGAGTTCTTTGAATCTGTTCCAACGATTGCTCGTTACCTTAAGACTCTCTGCGATGTTGGACTCGGTTATGTTCGTCTTGGCCAATCCGCCCCAACTCTTTCTGGTGGCGAGGCGCAGCGTGTAAAGCTCGCAACAGAGCTACAGCGCCGATCAACTGGTCGCACCATTTATGTTCTTGATGAGCCAACAACAGGTCTTCACTTCGAAGATGTCAATAAGTTGCTCGGAGTACTAAAGCGCCTGGTTGAATCTGGAAATACTGTGATTGTGATTGAACATAATCTCGATGTCATTAAATCCTCGGATTGGGTTATCGATATGGGCCCTGAAGGTGGATTCCG
>CAZSEW010000111.1:0-2998 GCA_964606025.1 uncultured Candidatus Planktophila sp. | reverse complement strand
CCATCAACCAGGAATGAGAGAGAAACTTTCTCGAGGGAACCGGCAACGAGGGAATCAGTAAATTTCCCCGGAAAGGTCATGAGATGGTCTAAGCCGACAGAACCTGCAACACCGATTTTCATGGGCGCAATCTATCTAGATAGAAGAGAGAAAGTTAAGGATTAGTTAAATGAATCGCCGCATGCACATGAACCTTGTGCATTTGGATTATCAATTGTGAAACCCTGCTTCTCAATTGTGTCGACGAAATCAATTGAAGCGCCCATCAGATAAGGATCGCTCATCTTGTCGACGACAACCTTTACTGAACCAAATTCGCGAGTGATATCGCCCTCTTGATTTCGGTCATCAAAGTAGAGCTGGTACTTAAGACCTGAACAACCACCAGGTTGAACTGCAACACGGAGGTAGAGATCATCTCGACCTTCTTGAGCTAGGAGCGCTGAGACCTTAGCTGCAGCGACATCGGTCAAGGTGATGCCAGTTGTAATTTCGACTGGAGTGCTTGTTGTTTCAGTAGTCATGAGAGGAAGAATACCCGCGTCAGGTTGCCGTGGCTAACCGAAACACATGAGAATAGCCCCATGACAATCTCGCTCAGCGACCTCCTCATCTTGGGGCAGGGTAAAGATCTTGCATCTGAGCGCGGCGTCTCATGCAGCGGCGAGCTTCCTGAAGCCAGCGATCCTCAGTTAATCGAGAGAGCGAAAGTAGCCCGTGCCGCCCTTGGAGATAGAGCTCTCGTTCTTGGGCACCATTACCAACGGGATGAAGTCATCGCCTTTGCAGATATCACTGGTGATTCTTTCAAATTGGCACAAGCAGCTGCGCAGCAGAGCGATGCTGAATTCATTTTCTTCTGCGGTGTGCACTTTATGGCCGAGAGCGCAGACATTCTTACATCAGCGAAACAACGAGTAATTCTTCCTGATCTTGCTGCCGGTTGCTCAATGGCCGATATGGCAACTGCAAATCAAGTCAATGAATGTTGGGCTCAGTTGGAAAAACTTGGCGTTGCATCTCGCACAACTCCCGTTACATACATGAACTCATCTGCTGCGATTAAGAGCTTCACCGGCGAACATGGCGGCACAATCTGTACTTCATCTAATGCAGAGAAAACTCTTCGCTGGGCATTTGATAAATCAGAGAAGGTCCTCTTCCTCCCCGACCAGCACTTAGGGCGAAATACCGCTGTGCTCTCACTTGGTCTCTCTCTCGATGATTGCGTTCTCTGGAACCCATGGAAGCCGATGGGTGGTCTTACCGAAGATCAGATTCGTGGCGCAAAGATGATTCTGTGGCGCGGGCATTGCTCGGTTCACGGTCGCTTCACCAAGGAATCTATTGATGAACTTCGCAACCGTGTCGAGGGAATTCAAATCATTGTCCACCCGGAATGTCAGCATGAAGTTGTCACCGCTGCAGATGTTGTCGGCAGTACTGAGAAAATTATTCAGACAGTTTCAAACTCCCCTGCAGGAAGCAAATGGGCTGTCGGCACTGAACTCAATCTCGTCTCCCGATTGGCCGCACAGAACCCTGACAAGGAAGTTGTATTCCTTGATAAGACTGTCTGTTATTGCTCGACTATGAACCGAATCGATTTGCCTCACCTAGTTTGGGCAATGGAATCAGTTGTAGCCGGCCATATCGTGAATGAAATTAAGGTAGATCCCAGAGTTGCGAAGTACTCGAAGTTGGCTCTAGAACAGATGCTCGCTCTATAGTTGCGCCCATGACTGAATCTAAAGCGGATAAAACAGCAGGCAAGAAAGACCGACCAACTCCTAAGCGCAAGGATGCAATCGCAGCTCGCAAAGTTTCATCACTGGCACCTGCTTCAACTAAGGAAGAGAAGAAGCGCGCTAAGGATGCTGCTCGCGCTGCGAGAATTGCTAACCGTGCCGCATATCTCCGCGGAGACGAGAACGCTCTTCCCATTCGCGACAAAGGTCCAGTAAAGCGCTATGTGCGAAATTACATTGATTCTCGCCGCTCAATCGGCGAATACTTCCTTCCAATTATTTTCATCGTTTTAATTTTGACCCTGATTCCATCTCCAATATTCCAAATTGGAAGCATCATCATCATGTACTCAGTGCTTCTAATCTCTGTTATTGATGGAATCTTCTTGGGTCGTAAGCTCAAGAAAGCTGTTGCTGAGAAATTCCCGGATGCACCAACTAAGGGAATTGCAATGTACGGCTGGTTGCGATCAACTCAGATGAGAAGAATGCGTACCCCTAAGCCATCAATCAATCGCGGAGACGCCTTCTAAACTCAGCTAGCGCTAGGCTCTTGGACGAGGCGTTCTGTCGAGGGTGGCATCACGTTCTGGCAGATTTCCCAAAACTTTATCGATCGCTAACATCGCATCGCTTGAGAGTTTTACCCCAGATGCCTTCACATTCTCTTTGACTTGAGCTGGCTTTGTAGCGCCCATGATTGCCGCTGCAACATTCTGATTCTGCAGAACCCAGGCTATTGCAAGTTGAGAAATTGTTAGATCGTGTGCTTCTGCAATGGGGCGCAAATTCTGAACAGCTTCAAGAATTTCATCTTTCATAAATGTAGAGATGAAGTCAGCACCGCTCTTCTTATCAGTTGCGCGTGAACCCGCAGGTGGCTTCTTTCCTGGCAGGTATTTGCCTGTGAGAACTCCTTGCGCCATGGGCGACCAAACTATCTGGCTGATGCCTTCTTTCTTTGAGAGAGGCACAACCTGGCCTTCAATTACGCGCCATAGCGCGGAATATTGGGGCTGACTCGAAATAAATCTGTCGTAGCCACGGGAATCCTGAATTTTGAGAGCTTGAGAAATTTGAGGTGCAGTCCACTCGGAGAACCCGATGTAACTCACTTTTCCTTGACGGATTAAATCGTCAAATGCGCGAAGGGTTTCTTCTAGAGGCGTCTCTACATCAAATCTATGTGCTTGATAGAGATCGATGTGATCTGTATTCAATCTTTTCAGGGAAGCGTGACACGACTCCAT
>CAZSEW010000110.1:0-3003 GCA_964606025.1 uncultured Candidatus Planktophila sp. | reverse complement strand
GCGCTGACATTCGCCTGGCTGGGGGGAGAGGTAGCGAGTTATCTAAAGTTGAAAACTCATCTACCATTACCGCATGAGCCAAAACCCTAGTAACAACAGCGCTGAAAACCAGAAGGCCAGTCGGCGCGAAGAGAACGCCCTCTGGACAATCTTCGGATACCTCCTCTCAGGCCTACTCTTCTGGGGCGGGGTCGGCTGGGCAGCAGACCGCTTCTTTAACACCAGCTATCTCACCCTGATCGGCCTCTTGGTCGGTATGGGCGGGGCGCTCTACCTCGTGTGGTTGAGGTTTGGGCGAGAGTAAGCCTTTCCGGCGGGGCTTGGGTAAGTGATGAGCCCCACCGAAAACCCACAAGATTCGATTTCACAGGGGGCAGGTTTTCCCCATAAGGTTGGCCTGCTTTACCGCTTCCCCAGCGAATGATTTATAAGCCTTTTTATCTTTCAAGGAGTGTGTGTGCGCACGTTTGTTCGTTCAGCTGCTGAAGGCGAGGGATTCGTCCCGCCTAGCGCAAACGACTTTATTTTGCCGCCGTTCTTCGAAAACATCCCTTGGTTAACAAAGCCAGTTCTCCTCGCATTTCTTGCAGTTATTGTTATTTCGGTTTTCTTCATTCTCTCTTCACGTAAAGCTTCTACTGTTCCTTCGAAACTGCAATTTGCAGGAGAGAGCGTTTACGGATTTATTCGCGATGGGTTAGCTAAAGATGTTCTTGGTCCAGAGTTCATGCGCTTTGTTCCTTACCTCTTTACCCTCTTCACCTTCGTTCTCGTAAACAATATCTTCGCGATTGTTCCGATGCTGCAATTCTCTGCAATGTCACGCGTTGGATTCCCATATGCGCTCGCAATCATTACTTACCTCGTTTATCACTATGTCGGTGTAAAGCGTCAAGGTCTGGGTCACTACCTCAAAGGCATTGCATTTATGCCAGGAGTACCAAAGCCAATTTACGTACTTCTTACACCGATTGAAATCGCAACTTTCTTTATCGTTCGCCCATTCACCCTCGGCCTTCGTCTCTTCGCAAATATGTTCGCGGGCCACCTTCTCCTTCTCGTCTTTATCTTGGGTGGAGAACATTTGCTTCAAGGCGTAATCGGATTGAAACTGGTTAGCCCTTTTGCATTCACAATGGGAATCCTTCTTACATTCTTCGAGTTCATGGTGCAGTGCCTTCAGGCCTACATCTTCACTCTTCTTACCGCCCTATACGTCGCTGGATCCCTGGCAGACGAGCACTAACAACTAACTTTGGAGAGGTAACTTCGCCTCTTCAAGCAAGAAAGGTATAAACATGACAGGCTCACTTAACGTCATCGGTTACGGCATTGCTGCAATCGGACCTGCAATCGCGACAGGCATGATCTTCGCCGCATACATCAGCGGAGTAGCTCGCCAGCCAGAGTCACGCAGCGTTCTTCAGCCAATTGCGTTCCTTGGTTTTGCGATGGCAGAAGCTCTCGCACTCTTCGGCCTCGTACTCGCATTCGTTCTCTAAGGAGAAAAAATGCAAGCAATTAGTCTTTTAGCTGTTGGAGAGCCTCTAAACCCACTGATCCCGCATACATCGGAGATCATCGTTGGTTTTATTGCTTTCACGCTTCTCTTCCTTGTGCTTAAGAGCAAGGTTGTTCCTATGTTTGAAAAAGCATATGCAGCTCGTACTGAAGCAATTGAGGGCGGCATCGAACGTGCTGAAAAAGCACAGCTCGAAGCACAGCGCGCACTTGTTCAGTACAACGAACAACTTTCATCTGCTCAGGGTGAAGCTTCAAAGCTTCGTGAAGATGCTCGCATTCAAGGCGCAGCAATTCTCGAAGAGCTTCGCACTAAGGCGCAGGAAGAAGCTGCTCGCATCACCGCAGCAGCTCACGCATCCATTGAGACAGAGCGCCAACAGGCAGTTACATCACTCCGTAATGAAGTTGGTGCACTTGCAGTTGAGCTAGCTTCAAAGATTGTCGGCGAGGCACTTGATGACCAAGCACGTCAATCACGGATCGTGGATCGCTTTATCGAAGACCTCGAGAAGTCACAGAAGAAATAACACAGAAGAAGTAAGAGAAGAGAAAGAAGAGTATGAGAATCCACCTCGGAGGAAGTAGCCGTCAGTCACTCGTGACTGCACGTGTAAAGCTCGATGCTGCCGTAAAGGGCGCAACCGCAGCTTCTGCTTCTGAACTCTCTACTCAACTCTTCTTCGCAGCAGATGTTCTCTCAAAGAACACCTCACTTCGTCGCGCTTTTGCAGATCCATCACGCGAGGCAGCCTCAAAGGGCGCTCTCGTAAAGGATCTCTTCGGCAAAACTCTCAGCGCACCTGCACTAGAAATACTCACAGATGTTTCAGCTCTTCGCTGGTCATCTGCAGGAGACCTAGTCCATGTAGTTGAGCAGTTAGCGATCGAGGCAGAAGCATCAGCTGCAAATATCAATAACGAGCTAGATCGCGTAGAAGATGAGTTCTTCGAAACATCACATCTCGTTGTCGATAACTTTGAATTACGTAAGGCGCTCGTCGGAACAGGTACACCTGCAGCAAAGTCAGCTTTGATCTCTGAAGTGCTGGCTAAGAAGGCATCTCCATCAACTGTGAAGCTTGCAGTTGCTCTTGTGACAAGCCTTCGCGGTCGCAGCATCGAAGCGGCATTTGCCGATTACCTATTTGGACTTGCAAACCGTCGCAATCGTTTAATCGCGGTTATTCGCGTGGCATCTGAGATTTCAGATGCACAGAAGTCTCGTCTAGCAGCCGCGATTGAAAAGCAGGTTGGTCAACCAATCCGCGTAAACCTTGAAGTTGATTCATCAATTCTTGGTGGAGTCTCCGTGAAGTTTGCAGATGAACTCGTAGATGGAAGCGTTTCAAATCGACTTGCTAGCGCCGGACGCGCACTAGCTGGAATTAAATAACAGAGTTAAATAACAAAGTTAAATAACAGGGAATAAAGGGGAAACTCATGGCAGAGCTCAAGATCCAACCGAATGAAATTCGGGAT
>CAZSEW010000109.1:0-3113 GCA_964606025.1 uncultured Candidatus Planktophila sp. | reverse complement strand
TGACCCCTGCACGCAAGAAAGAGATCGCAGATATCAAGTCATTCATTTCACTGAAGCCAGACCTTGTCATCAGTACCGGAGACTTTTTGGCACATAAGGAAGCAGTGCCGGTCGTTCTCGATGCCCTCGATGAACTTTTGAATCTTCCCGGCCTCTTTGTCTTTGGTTCTAACGATTACTACGAACCTGTTCCGAAGAATCCTCTGAAGTATCTGTTGCCAAATCACGGCAAGAGAGTTCATGGAAAAGAACTTCCTTGGCGAGATCTAGATAATGGATTACAAGCTCGTGGTTGGAAGAACCTCAATAGATCTCGCGAAACGCTAACAATCAATAAAACTGTTATTGAAGCGCGCGGAACAGACGATGCACATCTTGAGCTCGATGATTATTCATTAGTTGCTGGCGAACCTGGAAAATGTCACCTTGCAATCGGAGTTACACATGCTCCATACCTTCGAATCATTGAAGGAATGAAGAACGATAACTTGGATGCAATCTTCGCTGGCCACACTCATGGCGGGCAAGTTCGTCTTCCGTGGCCTGGTGGATCAAAGGCGCTAACAACTAATTGCGATCTTCCAACGTGGCGTGCACGCGGATTAACTTCAGTTAAAGGCGAGCCGCTTCTACATGTCTCAGCAGGAATGGGCACGGGCCCATTTTCGCGAATTAGAGTTGCAAGTCCACCAGAAGTTTCGCTGGTAACGCTTACTGCAGCTTTTTAATTATTTCTTAAGCGCCTCAATATCGGCATCAACCATCAGCTCTGCAAGCTCTTTCCAATGAGTCTTTGCAGTCCAACCAAGTGCCTTCTGCGCCTTTGATGGATCGCCGATGAGTGCATCTACTTCCGTTGGACGGATGTACTTCTTATCTGTTTCAACATGGTCTTCCCAGTTAAGTCCTGCACGAGAAAACGCTGCTTCCGCAAAGTCTTTAACTGTTGCACCAACACCCGTAGCAACAACGTAATCAGATGGCTTATCTTGCTGGAGCATTAGCCACATTGATTCGACATACTCTTTTGCATAACCCCAGTCGCGAACAGCGGTGAGATTTCCGAGGAACAACTTGTCCTGCTTGCCAGCTTTAATAGCTGCAACTGCGCGAGTAATCTTTCGAGTTACGAATGTTTCACCGCGACGAGGTGATTCGTGGTTAAAGAGAATTCCATTTGTTGCATGTAGCCCATAGCCATCGCGGTAATTAACTGTGCACCAGTAAGCCATCAACTTTGCAGCTGCATACGGTGATTGTGGGCGGAAGACCGAGTCTTCATTCTGTGGTGGTGGCGTCGAACCAAAGAGCTCTGATGTCGATGCTTGGTAGAAGCGAATATCCAGGTCTGCAGAGCGAATTGCTTCTAGTAAGCCAACTGCGCCCACCGCATCAACCTGGCCTGTGTATTGAGGCATGGTGAAAGAAACCTGAACGTGTGACTGTGCACCCAGGTTGTAGACCTCAGTTGGTTTGATTTCGCGGATTAAATTTGTAAGTCCTACGCCGTCAATAAGATCGCCATAGTGAAGAAATAGCTTTGGATTCTTATCATGCGGATCTTGATAGATGTGATCGATACGTGATGTATTAAATGTTGAGGAACGACGAATCAGGCCGTGTACTTCATAACCTTTTGCAAGGAGAAACTCTGCAAGGTAGGAACCATCTTGTCCTGTAACACCTGTAATTAGTGCAACTTTTCTACTCATCGTCGTGCTACTCCCTTTGCAGTTGCATCTTTATACCAAGCGATAGTCGATGCGATTCCATCGCGTAGTGAAATCTTTGGTGCCCAACCTAGCGATTTAGCCTTTGAAACATCAAGGACCTTACGTGGAGTCCCATCGGGTTTTGTCGAATCCCATGCAATTTCACCCTCAAAGCCAGCTAATTCAGCGACTAGCTCTGCTAGTTCTTTAATCGTGAGATCTTCACCAGAACCAATGTTGAGATGTTGCGAAGAATCGTAAGTAGATCCAAGGTGCACAACTGCTGAAGCAAGATCATCAACATGAAGAAATTCGCGCTTTGGTGATCCTGTTCCCCATAAAGTTTCCGTAGCTACTTTATTCTCTGCGGCTTCTACGAAACGTCGGATAAATGCAGGTAATACATGTGAACCTTGTAATTCAAAGTTGTCATTTGGTCCATAGAGATTTGTTGGCATCAAAGAAATCCATGTGCGGCCGTACTCTTTACGGAAAGATTTAATAAGTTCGATTCCGGCAATCTTTGCGACAGCATAGGCAGAGTTCGTCTCTTCCAGTGGGCCAGTTAGTAAATACTCTTCTTTAATTGGCTGTGCGCAATCGCGTGGATAGATACAACTTGATCCAAGGAAGATGAACTTCTCAACATCTGCAGCATGAGCTGCCTCCATGAGATTGCTCTGGATGCGTACGTTGTCTGACAGGAACTCAACTGGGAAGGCATTGTTAGCACCGATTCCGCCCACCTTTGCTGCCGCATCAACAACGAGCGCTGGCTTAGTTTTCTTCAGGAATGAGGTCGTTGCATCGCGATCAAGCAGGTCGACCACTTTGCGATTGAGGGCAATGACCTCAGCACCGGTTGCCTGGTAGGCGCGGACAATTGCAGAACCTGCAAGACCGGTTCCACCTGCGACGACGATTGTCATGGTCGCAGTCTAGATGTCGTTTCTATTTATTTTTACTTCTTAGTAAATTCAGCAGCAACGAGTTCCGCAATTTGCGCAGTATTTAACGCTGCGCCCTTGCGTAGATTGTCACCACAGACAAATAGGTCGATTGCCTTTGGGTTATCCAATGACTGACGTACGCGACCAACCCAAGTTGGATCAGTGCCTACGACATCTGCTGGGGTTGGGAATTCCTTCTTCTCTGGATTGTCATAGAGCATTACGCCTTCTGCTTTTTTAAGTGCAGCCTGTGCAGCTTTACGAGTTACAACCTTTGAGAATGTTGCATGCACTGTCAGCGAGTGAGTTGTAATCACTGGAACGCGTACACATGTTGCAGAAACTTTTAGCTTTGGCATTCCGAGAATCTTTCGTGACTCATTGCGAACCTTAAGCTCTTCAGATGTATATCCGGCTTCCTTTAGAGAACCTGCCCAAGGGACAACATTCA
>CAZSEW010000108.1:0-3126 GCA_964606025.1 uncultured Candidatus Planktophila sp. | reverse complement strand
CAGCGAGTGCTGCAGCGCCAATTCCGTTATTGGCTTCACGTATTTTTTCGTACAAGGCCAAGAAGTCGGCAGCCACTGATTGAGTCGTTGCCTTTCTATCTACTTCAATTCCCTCAAGTTCTGTATTGATTGCAGCGAGAGCGTTCTCTTTACGAATATTCAGATCAGCGATGACAAGACCCAGCTCAGACTCTTCTTTAGAAAGTGTGGCTATGCGCTCTTTAATTCCATCGACTCTCATCATGATTTCAAGTTCGATTTCTTCGAGCTCTGCTCTTCGCGCACCTAAGGTCGCAAGTTCGTGTTGTGTCTGCTCTAGCTCTTTCGCAGAACCGGTTCCAGAGGAAAGACGCTTCTCATCGCGCTCAATTCTTGATACTACCTGCTCGACATCGCCTTCTGCTCTAGCAAGTTCACGCTTTACATCGCTCAATTCAGTCTCTGCAGCAATACGCAGGTCGCGGACATTGTTCTGCTTAATAGTTGTGCTCGTTAACTCAGCGAGCTCAGGAAGATTTGCCGCCTTATTTCTCAAGGTTGCGCTCTGAAGATCAAATCTTTGAATGTCGAGAATCGAACGCTGGTCGCTGGCGCTTGCTTTCACGGCGTTCTCCTCGAGGCTTAAATGAATACCTTATGTAGTTCTTGAGGCTAACCCTACTTCATCTCAGCAACCCCAGAGGGTTACCTGGCTCGCTCATCATCTGAGAGAATTTCTACATGGCGAAGAGAATGCCCGCGGATGTAAAGAAGCTATATGTTGCTGCGCCATCACCGCATCAAGAGACAATGCTCGAAATGCGAGAGCGAATTCTCCAGATCATTCCTGATGCAGAAGAAGTAGTGAGCTATGGAATGCCAGCATTTCGAGTTGAGGGCACTGTTGTCGCCGGAATGCTTGCCAATAAAAAGCACGTTGGCTTCTACCCATTTAGCGGTTCAATCTTGAAGTTGTTTCCGAAAGAGTTAGAGAAATTTAGTCAGACAAAGGCGGCTCTTCACGTGCCTGTCGACAAGCCACTTTCAAAAACGCTCTTGCAGAAGCTCATTAATGCCCGAATTAATCTATGACACCCTTGAAATTTAAAGGCTCAGTAAAATCAAAAGAGTTCGGAATTCACATACTGATTTTGTTTGCTTTAGTCCTGGGTGCTCTCATTTTCTCTCAGTACTCAAAGTCCCAAGATGTGCAGGAGGAGAGAGTTTCTAAAGTTGCTTTACCTCTCTGGTGCTTTGATATCGAAGCAGAATCTCTTTGGAGAAGCGTAATTAAGAAAGGTTGTGGCTCTAATCTATCCCTCGGAGCAGAAAAGATAATTGCACCGAAATCAGAAGCATCAGATTTAAACATTTATGTAAAGAACAGATTTCTTGCAGCTCAATCAATTGCTCGCAAAGAGGGTTTTAATTTAGTAATCACATCTGGATTTAGAACTGCTGATCGACAGGAATATCTATTCAACAGGGCCATTGAAAAATATGGTTCGGCGAAAGAGGCGAGCAAATGGGTTCTTCCACCAAACAAATCGCATCATCCTGATGGAATCGCTCTAGACGTTAACTATCCCGGCAATCAAGTAGAAACTAAATGGCTAGAGAAAAATGGTTTCAAGTACGGACTCTGCCGCGTTTACAAGAACGAGTGGTGGCATTTTGAACCTCTTGTTGCCCCAGGTGAGAAATGCCCTGCACTAGTCCCCAATGCCTTAACGAAAGTTGAGTAAGGACTACTGACAAAGCCAATCAAGGGAAGTACTCTTCCAGACATGAAGAAGACTTTTGCATTTCTAATTGCTGCTTCTTTTATCGGATCTTCTCTATCGATGCCAGCTTTTGCTGCCGTTAAGGCTGGAGCCGCGTGCCCCAAAGCAGGTAAAACTTCTGTTGCGTCAGGGAAGACCTTCACATGCGTGAAGACAGGAAAGAAGGTTGTGTGGAATAAAGGTGTCGCTATCGCTAAACCAGTTGCGGCCCCTTCTGCGACTCCTTCAACATCACCAGAACCAGTGGCCGCGAAGGTTTCTACGATGCCTACATCTTTTACAGATTTAGAGGAGAACTACCAGGGAATTCCTTATGCAGTGTGGGAGAAAGTCCAAAACAATTTAGCTCTTCACAAATCAAGTGATCTAAAGATTTCATTTCTCTTCGGACCGACTACTGCACAGCGATACCCAAACCAGTGGACTATCGATGCTGTGACTCTAGGTTCGCGAGTAATGGGGGCTCAGAAGCAACCAGCGGAAGTTAAGTTTGTTCAATACAACAAAGAAGATGTTCCATGGGCACGAACTGAGGCAGAGAAATACATCAGCCCATTCAGGTTGGGAATGTCATTCCCCGATCAGGCGGCCGAAAAATGCGCTGTTGTCGATTGCGATGGTGCAGTCACAAATATCGCGAGTGATATCGGACTAGTACTTGTAGGCGTAGCTAATCCTGTTAATCGCTTTAATGTCCAGAAATTTAATGGTCAAAATGATTTACACGAATACACACATGCAGTTCAGGGAATGGTCTTCAAAGGAAAGACACAGTCCCCACCACCGGTTCTCATGCCATGTTGGTATTCAGAAGGTCAACCTCAGTCAGTTTCTATCCCAACCGTCGCCAAGAGCGCTGAAGATTATGTAAAAATTCGAAAAGGTTGGATGACTGACAATCGGTGGGCTCTGAAAGATTACGAACCGGAAACGATTCAACAATTCCTAAAAGACAATATGAAGGTTCCTTGCCCTGGAAGTACTTATGCCATGGTCTTTAGTCTTGGCTACATAGTGATGGATGCTCTAGTCGCCGTTGGCGGAATTGATAAGACTTTCGACGTATTAACAGCACGAGCTGATGGATTATCTTTCGAGGATGCCTTCAAGAAGGTTTACGGAATCTCCTGGGATGAGGCATCTTTCGTTCTCTCAAAAACCGTTTCGAAGATCTATAAGGAAAACAAGAAATAGTCGTACCTTCTTAGAACTGATAGCGTCGACTTATGGCGACATTAAAGGCACTTTTGGAATCATCGGATAAATCTGTCCGCCTAAAGGCTGCGTTAGCTGCAGGAACATATCCAAATCCTGAGTTTATTGATGTCTTGGTTTCACAATGCTCACACGAGCCTGACTTCTT
>CAZSEW010000107.1:0-3202 GCA_964606025.1 uncultured Candidatus Planktophila sp. | reverse complement strand
CCCACTGCAAGAATCTGACTCTCGCTACCAGTCTTGGTTCCGATTACCTTCTGAATCGAAGATGACATTAGATGCCTCCGTGAGCTGCAGCGAATTCACGAGCAGCATCGATATCTGCAGGTGTCTTGAGAGCGAATTGTTCAATTGTAGGTACAGCGCGTTTAATTAATCCGACGAGAGTTCCAGCTGGTGCAACTTCAATGACGCCAGTAACGCCGAGAGTTGCAAGGCGCTGCATACACAGATCCCAGCGCACGGGATTGGCAATCTGGCTGACGATGCGGTTGAGAATCTCGCGTCCATCACTGACCTCTTCGCCATCGCGATTAGAGATCACAGGTACAGCAGGATCCGTCGTAGCAAGTGACTGTGCGAGAGTGCGTAGGGGATCGACTGCTGGTTGCATATAAGAGGTATGAAAAGCACCAGCGACGGCAAGTGCGCGAACACGTGCTCCTTCGGGCGCTAACTGAGCAAGTGCATCGAGGCTTCCGGCAGCAACGATCTGGCCGCCACCATTGTCATTTGCTGCAACGAGTCCTAGATCTGAGATCGCCTTCAAAACTACATCACGGTCTCCGCCTAGAACTGCGGACATTCCTGCAGGAGATGTTGCAGCAGCTTTTGCCATCTCGACTCCGCGAGCACGGACTAACTTCATCGCATCTAGCGGCGTGAGTACACCGGCGATTGAAGCCGCAGTTATTTCGCCAACAGAGTGTCCTGCAACGTATGAGAACTTTCCAGAGAGATTAAGAGCGTTCGCACTGAGCAAACCTGCAGCAACAATCAAAGGTTGCGCATTTGCAGTGTCTTTAATTTCTTCTGCGTCTGCAGTTGTTCCAAGATGAAGAAGATCGAGTCCAATATTTTCAGACCATGAAGATAAGAGTTTGGCTTGCGCAGAATCCTCTAGCCAAGAGGCGAGCATTCCAGGAGTTTGCGATCCTTGACCTGGAGCGATGATGGCGAGCACGTGGCTAATATATTGGGTTACGAACGAGTAACTAGCCAAACGTGCGCACAATGTGGCGCAACACTTACTTTCTGCGCTGGAAGACTAATTACTGGTTCGTGAGTCAATACAGGAGAAGCCGCATCAAAGATTCTGCGGAAACTTGTTCCCCATTTCTCATCGGGCAGAGTAAATAAAGTTTCTTCTCGTGAAGAGTTGAGCAAGAGCAATAAACCGCGATGCGGGCCGGCCTCAATAAAGACTGTCAGGCTTCGTTTTTCTCCATCTGCCCAATGCTCTTCAGTCATTTCGTGACCGCCCAAACTAAACCAGGCGATATCTTTTCTCTGCGTTCCAAGATCGACGCGACCTGTAAAGAACTCTGCCGCAACATCAGCTAAGTAGGTCTTTCTAATGCGCGCCAATTCTCCAACAGCATCTTTCATATCTTGCTCTTCAGCAGATAAATTCCATGAGTTCGCCCAGCCTCCACCAAATGTTTCAGGTGAATCTGCAATTCCAGGCCACATATCTTTCGGCATTGAATATCCATTATTCGAGCCAAGTTGAGTGCGACAGATTTCATCACCCATATTGATCATTGGAACACCAGCTGAAAGCATCAGCGTGGCCATCATCGATTTCTTCAGCGAAAGACGTTGCGCCTTGATTACGGGATCTTCACTCGGGCCTTCAACGCCCATATTCCAGGAACGGTTTTCGTTTGATCCATCTCGATTATCTTCTTGGTTAGCTTCATTGCGCTTCTGCGAATACATCGTCAGATCGCTTAGCGTGAATCCATCGTGTGCCGTTACGAAGTTAATCGAAGAAGTAGGCCCGCGGTAGTAGAAAATATCTGAAGAACCACTAATGCCTGCTGCGATATCGGCAACGCCTTCACCGTAACCGCGAGCGAGATCGTCGAGCCAGAATTGACGGACAGAATCTCTGTATCGATCATTCCATTCGCGCCATGGATGAGGAAAATCTCCCAATGAATACCGCGAAATATCCCATGGTTCTGCAATCATCTTAAAGTTTCGAAGGACTGAATCAGATTCGATTGCTGACATCAGCGCTGAATCAGATGCAGAACTTGTTGCATAGAGCGCTGTTGCGAGATCGAAGCGGAAACCATCTACGCCAACTACTTCTACCCACCAGCGCAATGAATCGATAATGTGGCGCACGCCGTGTGGTTTAGATGCTGCAACAGTATTTCCGCAACCTGTGACATCTACATAATTCCCGTTGTGGTCATGGCGATACCAGGCGTTGTTATCTATTCCCTTGAAAGAAAGTGTGGGTCCACCTACGCCACCTTCGCCAGTGTGGTTGTAAACGACATCGAGAAATACCTCGATACCAGCTTCATGCAATCTATCAACTGCTTCTTGTAGCTCTGTTGTTGGATCATCTGTTGCGGCGTATTGCGCATGGGGCGCTGAAAATGCGATGGCGTTATAACCCCAATGATTCTTTCTTCCACGATTCCAGATTCCAGGTTCAGTTACATAAGAGTGGATTGGCAAAAGTTCCAGCGCTGTTACGCCAATCTCTTTCAGGTGCGCAATGGTGCTGGGGTGGCCAAGCGCTTTATATGTTCCGCGCTCTGATTCAGGAATCTCATGGTTCTTGGCAGTCAATCCCTGTACGTGTGCTTCATAGATAACTTCTTGTGTCCATGAATAAATAGGACGGTTAATTTCGCGAGCGCGATAGTCAGTCACAACAGAGTAAGGAACATGGCCTGCGCTATCGCGATCATCGCGCACCGATGTATCGCCGGCGCCAGTTCCATCGAGTGCAACATGGCCATAAATTTCTGGGGTGTAGTGCAGTTCGCCATCTAATTTGTGGGCATAGGGATCAATTAGTAACTTCGCTGCATTAAAGCGGGATCCATATTCAGGAGCCCATGTTCCGTAGACGCGATAGCCATAACGCTGACCAGCGCGCACACCTGCAAGGTAGCCATGCCAGATCGGACCATTGCGATGCGATAGGGCAAAGCGGGTTTCAACTAACTTTCCGTTGACCTCATTGAAGAGGCAGAGCTCGACGGCGGTTGCAGCGTTGGCCCAGAGCGCGAAGTTGCAGCCGCCATCAGTCAGCGTTGCACCAAGGGTTCGAGGGTCTGCGGGAAGCACGGCGCTATCTTGCCTTGCCCATACTTGATATCGGGACTCATTTGAGATTGAAATTGAGGTTACTGGTCAGTAACATCTCCACCATGAAGATTGC
>CAZSEW010000106.1:0-3207 GCA_964606025.1 uncultured Candidatus Planktophila sp. | reverse complement strand
TTGCTTGCATCAGGTTGTGAAGATGTGACTTATGTAAATGCGCCAGGACTTGCTGCAGATCGCGGTGTTACATCTAATGTAACTACGACTCCGGACAGTCCTGAATACCGCAGCATGATCTCTCTGCATGCAGCCCTCAGCAATGGAAAATCAATTAAGGTTGATGGAACTCTTATGGGCATCCGCAAAGTTGAGAAGATTATTGCTATCGATGGTTTCGATCTAGATCTACCGCCAACAGAGAACCTCCTCTTCCTTCGCTATGCAGATAAGCCTGGCGTAGTTGGAGCAGTAGGAAACGCTCTCGGAAGCGCCAAGATCAATATTGCAGGCATGCAGGTCGCCCGTGAATCAGCTGGCGGTAGCGCACTTATGGCTCTGACTGTTGATTCTCCTGTCTCTGACGCAGTTGCTGAAACTGTAAAGAAAGAGACCGGTGCAGATCTCGTTCGTTCGGTTTCGTTGGTGAACTAATGTCACGAACAATCAATCTCGCAGTTATTCCAGGCGATGGAATCGGAACCGAAGTAGTCGGTGAAGGCCTTAAAGTCTTAGATGCTGTCGCAGCTAAATATGGCGTGACATTTAATAAGACCAACTACGACCTTGGTGCCGGTTACTGGCATCGCACTGGCGAAGTTCTACCGGATTCAGTTCTTGCAGAACTTGCAAAGGCAGATGTCATCTTGCTCGGCGCAGTGGGAGACCCAACTGTTCCAAGCGGTGTTCTTGAGCGCGGTTTGCTGCTCAAGATTCGCTTCGCATTCGATCATTACATCAATCTTCGCCCAGCGAAGTTGATGCCAGGTGTCACAGGACCTCTTGCAACTAAGGCTCCTATCGATTTCGTCGTTGTTCGCGAAGGAACCGAAGGCCCATACGTTGGTGCTGGCGGAGTTCTTGCAGAAGGCACAGATCACGAGATCGCAACAGAGGAATCCCTCAATACACGTCGAGGTGCAGAGCGGGTAATTCGCGATGCATTTACACGTGCAGCAGCCCGCGATCGTAAGAAGCTCACACTCGTGCATAAGAACAATGTTCTTACTCGTGCCGGAAGCCTATGGACTCGTACCTTTAATCAGGTTGCAAAAGAGTTCCCAACTGTCACGACCGATTACTTACATGTTGATGCAGCTTCAATGTTCTTTGTAACTAACCCAGAGCGCTTCGATGTTGTTGTTACAGATAACCTCTTCGGAGATATCTTGACCGATATCGCTGCAGCAATATGCGGTGGCATCGGACTCGCTGCCTCTGGAAATATCAATCCAACTGGCGCATACCCATCTATGTTCGAACCTGTTCATGGAAGTGCGCCAGATATCGCTGGAAAGAATTTAGCTGATCCAACTGCCACTGTTATGTCAGTTGCAATGATGCTCGATCACTTGGGGCTCAGCGATGCTGCTCGCGATGTCGAAAAGGCAGTTGCTGCAGATCTTGCTTCACGTGGAGATTCAAAGCGCGGCACAACAGAAATCGGTTCAGCGTTAGCAGAATTGGTTAAGTAAATGAAGATCTCACTCAATCCACAAGCAGTTCCAGCAGCAGAGCGCGAAGAGAAAGTCGCAAACTGTGGTTTTGGAAAGTATTACACCGACCATATGGTCGTCTGCGAATGGACTGAGTCAGGTGGTTGGCAGGAGCCGGAGTTAAAGCCATATGGCCCATTGACTCTCGATCCTGCCACTGCAGTTTTTCATTACGGCCAAGAGATTTTCGAGGGAATGAAGGCATATCGCCAACCTGATGGTGGCATCGCACTATTTCGCCCAGAAGCAAATGCTCGTCGCTTTGCCAAATCTGCAAACCGTTTAGCGCTTCCTGAAATGCCAGAAGAGTTATTCCTTGAAACCGTTCATGCGCTTGTTAGCCAAGATGCTGGATGGACTCCAGGAAAGATTGGCGAGGCTCTCTACATTCGACCATTTATGATCGCAACAGAAGTTGGTCTTGGAGTTCGCCCAACAAATAAGGCGACCTACATTCTTATTGCAACACCAGCTGGTGCCTACTTCGATCCTTCAAAGGCCGTATCTGTATGGATCTCAACTGAATATGTACGCGCAGCTCAAGGTGGAACAGGTGAGGCAAAGTGCGGCGGAAATTACGCGGCATCCCTTGTTGCACAGAAGGCAGCAGCAAAAGAAGGCTGCGACCAAGTCGTATGGATTGATGCAAAAGAGCGCAAGTGGGTTGAAGAGATGGGTGGTATGAACCTTTACTTCGTAAAGGGAAAAGGCGCCGATGCAACCGTTGTTACTCCAAAGCTGACCGGAACACTTCTTCCCGGAATTACTCGCGACTCAATTCTCTCTGTTGCTAAAGATCTTGGTTACAAGACCGAAGAGGTAATGCTCTCTATCGATGATTGGCGCGAAGGCGTTACATCTGGAGAAATTACAGAAATCTTTGCCTGCGGAACTGCAGCAGTTGTTTCACCCGTCGGCCAAGCGAAATCTGCGATGGGCACATGGGTAACAGGCGATGGGCAACCTGGCACCATCACAATGCAGATTCGTAACCACCTACTTGGGATTCAACACGGAACTATCGAAGATAAGCATGGCTGGATGAAAAAGGTTTCTCTGTGAGTTTCGATAAAGAGGCCTTACATATCTATGACACCACACTCCGTGATGGTGCACAGCAAGAAGGCCTCAACCTCTCTGTACATGACAAGCTCACAATCGCTCGTCATCTCGATGATTTAGGCGTTGGCTTTATTGAAGGTGGATGGCCAGGAGCTAATCCAAAAGATACTGAATTCTTCGCACTTGCGGCCAAAGAACTTAAGCTTAAGAACGCAACATTTGTAGCCTTCGGCGCAACTCGTCGACCTAATGTAAAGGCAGCAGACGATGTACTTCTCGGAGCGCTCCGCGATTCAGGCGCACCTGCAGTTACTCTCGTCGCCAAGTCTTACGATCGCCACGTTGATCTCGCGCTGAAAACAACTCTTGATGAAAACCTTGCGATGATTCGCGATTCAGTTTCTCACCTTCGCGAAGAAGGTCAACGAGTATTCCTCGATGCAGAGCACTTCTTCGATGGCTACCGCGCCAACCGCGCATACGCTCTCGAAGTCATCCGCGTAGCAATGGAGGCAGGCGCTGATGTGGCTGCACTCTGCGATACAAATGGTGGAATGTTGCCTGATGAAATCGCAGATGTAGTTCACGATGTATTGGGTGCAACATCTGC
>CAZSEW010000105.1:0-3240 GCA_964606025.1 uncultured Candidatus Planktophila sp. | reverse complement strand
TTGTTGAAGCAGGTACAAAGATTGTGCAACTTGGTTACGACCAAAATGGCGAAGTCGATGATGCAGTAGATGCAGCACAAGCAGAGGTCTATGCAGTCACTGAACGTCGCTCTTCAGAAGATTATGTACAACTCAATACCCTCTTGCCACAAGCACTTGATGAAATCGAAGCAATCTCAAAGGGCGTCGGCGTTGAAGGAGTTAAATCTGGTTTCCGCGATCTCGATCAATTAACACATGGTTTCCATCCAGGAAATATGATCATTGTTGCTGCACGTCCTGCAGTGGGTAAATCAACGCTTGGTCTCGATATCGCACGTCACGCTGCAATTCACGAGAACCAGACCGCGGTTATCTTCTCTCTCGAAATGTCGAAATCTGAAATCACAATGCGTATGTTGTCTGCCGAAGCACGCGTTGGTCTTAACAGCATTCGCTCCGGACAACTCAGCGATGATGAATGGTCGAAGCTTGCACGACGCATGGGCGAGATCTCTGATGCACCACTTTTTATCGATGATTCACCAAACCTTTCCATGATGGAGATCCGAGCAAAGGCCCGTCGCCTTAAGCAGCGCCACGATCTCAAACTGATTGTTATCGACTACCTACAGTTGATGTCATCAGGTAAGCGTGTAGAAAACCGTCAACAGGAAGTCTCTGAATTCTCACGTCACCTTAAGTTGATGGCTAAAGAGCTCAATGTCCCTGTTATCGCTATCTCACAGCTCAACCGTTCACCTGAACAACGTTCTGACAAAAAACCGATGCTCTCAGACCTACGTGAATCAGGCTCGATCGAACAAGATGCTGACGTAGTTATCTTGCTGCACCGTGACGATATGTACGATTCACAGAATCGATCAGGTGAAGCAGATTTCATCGTTGCAAAGCACCGTAACGGCCCAACACGAACAATCACCGTCTCTGCTCAACTTCACTTTGCGCGATTCTTCGATATGGCGCCAAACGTTGGTGCCGGTCGCGACTTCACACAGTCAACGAATGCAGCTACAGATATTCAGCCATCAGCACCTGGCGATGGCGGCTGGAACGAATAGTTAATTAACTCGCGACAGACTTTGCGCGATCTGCCAGATAGATTCCAAAGAGCACTACAAATGCGCCAACAAGTTGAATCGCATCCCAACTCTGACTGAACCAGATCCAAGCAAAGATTCCTGCAATCACCGGTTCGAGCATTCCAATAACGCTACTTGTTGAAGCGGTAAGTAAGCGCATACCTGTAAGAACACAGAGGTAAGGAATTACAGTTCCCAAGATTGCAACTGCTGCCATTAAGAGCCAGCCCGGAACCATTGTGCCCGCCGCGATTCCACCAAGATCCATCTCCATTGTGAAGATTTCGAATGGGAAACTCCACGGCGGAAGTACAACGAGCCAGAAGATTGATGCGAAGCCCATACCGAAGATCAACATTGCAATAGATTCACGCTTCTTGCCAAGCTTTTCGCTCATTAAGAAATATGCGGCGAGTGCAAATGCGCTACCGAGTGAACCGGCAATTCCAATGAGATCGAAGGCAAAACCGTTCCAGACCTTAGAAACGAGGATTAAGCCGAGTAGCGAAAGGGCAATCGCAATCCACATATCGCGGGCGACAGCGCCTTTACGGACAAATTTAATCCAGAGGGCAATCCAGATAGATGCGGTGAATTCAAGGATTAAAACGAGTGCCAGAGGAACACCGCGTTCTATTCCTAAGAGATAGCCGAAGTTAACGAGTGCAAACCCGACAACTCCGTAAACGCCAAGCTTTGGGATTTCAGAGCGCACAATTTTGATGAGTTCTGGTTTGGTCAGTAAGACGTAACTTCCAAGAATTACAACTGCGGTAACTGAACGAAATTCAGCTAAGCGAAATGCAGGTAGATGTTTAAGAACAACGGTGACAAAGAGACCGCTGAGTGAGAAGAAAAATGCTCCGACTACAAGGAAAAACTCACCGCGATGTTTTGAGAGCATCCGATGAGTTTAACCCACTATGACCAGAAAGCAGATTCAAGTGTTAGAAAGCAGATTCAGGGATCTCCATAATCGTTGAATCTGTGGCTTCTACAATCTTGCGATCTGCTGTGATGTGCGGAAGCACTGTTGCAACAAAGAACTTTGCAGATGCAATCTTTCCTGTATAGAAATCAGCATCTTTTCCAGCACCAGCAGCTAACTTCTCTGCAGCAATATCTGCCTGGCGAAGAAGTAACCAAGAAATAATGACATCGCCAACAGCCATCAAAGCACGAGATGTGCTCAAGCCAACCTTGTAGATCTCATCTGCCTTCTCTTGTGATGCCATGGCATGCCCAACAAGAACACCAATAATTCCATTGAGGTCAGCGAGAGCCTTAAGAAGCGCTTGCTTCTCTGCAGCATGAACACCGCCGCTTTCGGCAAAAGCTTGAATCTCTTTTCCCAGTAGTCCAAGTGAACGTCCACCATCTTTCACAACCTTACGGAAGAAGAAGTCGAGACCTTGGATTGCAGTTGTACCTTCATACAAAGTATCGATCTTTGCATCACGTACATATTGTTCTAGAGGCCAATCCTGGGTAAAGCCTGAACCACCGAAAGTCTGAAGTGACTCTGTTCCAAGAAGTGTCCAAGATTTTTCGGATCCAAATCCCTTAACAACAGGAAGCAGGAGATCGTTGAGTTTCTCCATAGTCTCTAGCTTCTCGGTATCGCCTGCTTCGCGAGCAAGTTCGATCTCATCTTGAATAGATGCGGTGTAGAGAACAAGGGCTCTCATACCTTCTGAATAAGCCTTTTGGACCATCAGAGAACGACGCACATCTGGGTGATGAATGATTGTGACGCGAGGGCTCGCCTTGTCGTTCATAACCTTCATATCGCCGCCTTGAACGCGAGTCTTTGCGTAATCAAGTGCTTGCAAGTAACCAGCAGAGAGAGTTGCAATCGCCTTTGTTCCAACCATCATGCGAGCAAATTCAATAACCTTAAACATCTGCGCGATACCTTCATGGACATCTCCAAGTAGGTAACCGACAGCAGGTTCCTTCTCGCCGAGGTTCATTTCACAAGTAGCTGAAACGTTAAGTCCCATCTTATGTTCAACATTTGTAACGTAAACACCGTTGCGCTTTCCGAGTTCGCCTGTCTCAAGATCGAACATAAACTTTGGAATTAAGAAGAGTGAGAGACCTTTTGTTCCTGGTCCGCCACCTTCGCGACGTGCAAGTGTGAAGTGCATAATGTTGT
>CAZSEW010000104.1:0-3308 GCA_964606025.1 uncultured Candidatus Planktophila sp. | reverse complement strand
TGAGAATGGATTATTTCCTGGACGTGGTGGACGAGGAACTGCGCCACCCGTTGAGAATGGATTGTTACCAGAACGTGGAGCTGCAGGTGTTGCAGGTGCAGATGGCTCAGTTGGTGCAGGAGCCGCGGCTGCTGCCTTCGCTTCTTCTGCTGCAACTTTCTCTGCATCGCGTGATGCTTTAAGCGCTGCAAGATCTACACCGAGTTCTGCTGCTAACTCTGCTGCTAACTCTGGATTTACTTCAGCCGTCTTCTTTGAAGCAGCCGTCTTCTTCGCAGCTGCTTTCTTAACTGGCTTCTTTTCTTCAGCTGGCTTTGCATCTGGATAGAGCGCAACTAACTTACGGACTACCGGTGCTTCAACTGTTGATGATGCTGAGCGAACGAATTCGCCCATCTCTTGGAGTTTGGCAAGGACTTCCTTGCTCTCCATACCGAGCTGCTTAGCTAGCTCGTGTACGCGGACCTTTGACACATTTCTCCTGTCTTGGCCCGCATAAAAAATTGTGGGATGCGAGCCCTAGTTGTTCGACCTCATGATGTAAACGAGCTCATTTGAGTTTCATATCTTTCGCATCCATTTCATTAATTGCACATGCGCGTAAGCGCTTATGCGATGGCCCCAGTCTACCGAATGAGGCAGGAATTCCCTATTTTACGCGGGCGTTACAGGAGTATCCGGGTGGATATCGATTCGCCAGCCGGTCAAACGTGCAGCAAGGCGTGCATTCTGGCCATCTTTTCCAATTGCCAGAGAGAGTTGGTAATCAGGTACGACTACCTTGGCTGAACGAGTTGCCTCATCGACAATCGTCACACTTGTAACTTTCGCTGGCGCCAGTGCATGTGCAACGAACTTTGCCGGATCTTCATCCCAATCGACGATATCGATTTTCTCGCCTTGAAGCTCATTCATTACTGCTTGAGAACGCGAACCCATCGGTCCGATAAGGGAACCCTTTGGTGAAACACCGGCACGGTGTGAACGAACTGCAATCTTTGTGCGATGTCCTGCTTCACGAGCAACTCCCATAATTTCAACAATGCGATCTTGAATTTCGGGAACTTCAAGTGCAAACAACTGCTTCACGAGCGCTGGATGGCTTCGTGAAAGCATGATCTCTGGGCCCTTGAGTCCTTGTTTGACTTCAACAACGAAACATTTAATTCGATCGCCGTGATTAAATACTTCACCAGGGACCTGCTCCTGGGGCGGAACGCGACCTTCGATGCGACCGAGATTGACATTAATCATCTTTGGGTCGCGGCCTTGTTGGACGATTCCCGAGATGATGTCTCCGACAGAAGTCGTAAGTTCACCGACAATCTCTGCATCATTCGTTGCTCGCATCTGATGTTTAATCGTCTGGCGGGCAGTTGATGTGGCAATTCGGGCAAAGCCTTCTACTTCGAGAATATCTTCGCTGATGCGTTCGCCGAGTTCATTAAAGGTTGGAACATAGATATTAATGACGCCTGTCTCGCGATCTAACTGAACACGCGCGTAACGATTAGGTTCAGGAGTTTCGTTATAGGCGGTCAGCACTGCTGCTTCGATTGCCTGAATTAATTGCTCAAGGGGCATCCCCTTGGCTTCAGTAAGTTGAACTAGCGAAGGGATATCTACGCTCATTCTTTCTCACCGTCTTTGCGATTGAATTCAATCTCTACCATCGCACGTTTGATTTCAGCTAAAGAAATAACAACCTCTTTAACTTCCTTCTTCTCTGTAATTTCAAGTGTGACATCGTCTTGCGTATTTGATCGGATTCTGCCGGTAAGGACAACACCGTCGTTCTTTGTGACCTTCAAGAGGCGATCTACATTCTTTGCAAAGTGACGTGGAAGGGTAAGTGGGCGATCAATTCCGGGTGAAGTCACTTCAAGGGTAAATGGGGTCTCGCCCATAAAGGAAGCTTCATCAAGAAGCTCGGAGACAAGCTTTGATGCGACTGTGACTTGATCAAGATTGAGGCCGGTCTCGCCGTCGACAATGACAGTGACGATGCGATGTTGCCCAGGGCTTACGAGATTTACATCTTCAAGGAAATATCCGGCTTTTTGTAGCGCCGGAGTAATGAGTTCAGAAATCTGATCTTTTAATGCCATGGATGTGCCGTCCTATTCGATTGTTATTAAGTTGTGGTGCGAGGCCAAATTTACTCTAAGTAGAGCGAGTATCCAAGTCGCAGAATCAGCAACCCCGTCACAATCAGATAGAAGATTCTGATAAAGCCAGAACCCTTCTTAATTGCCATAAGAGATCCGGTATATCCACCAGCGAGATTTGCGATACCAAGTAGAAGTCCGAGTTTCCAGAGAATTCCAATCTTGAGACCGACGACGATAATCGATGCGAGATTGGTCGTTGCATTGACTACCTTCGCAATTGCCGAGGCCCCCACAAAGGCAAATCCCATGATGGCGACAAGTGCAATCATCAACATCGTTCCGGTTCCTGGACCAATGAGTCCGTCATAGAAGCCGATGACGAAAGCTGCGATCGCACCAATCCACATCAGTTTGCGGGGGGAATGCTTCTCAACATGTACTTTTCCGAGATCTGGCTTAAAGAGTGTGTAGATAAAGATTGCAATCATCATAAAGAAGATTGCGCTCTTAAAACTCTCGGGGGAAATCTCAGATGCAAGGAGGGCGCCGAAACCGGCACCAATAAAAGCAGGGATAACCATCGCAAGGAGCAAGCGCGAATCTGTCTTTATATGTTTTCGATATTTGATAGCCGCCGTCGTCGTTCCAAAGAATGCGGCCGTCTTTGATGTTGCTACAACCGATACGGGGTCTCGATCTGGCAGCGAGAGCAGCATCGCCGGAGTCTGAATCAATCCCCCACCGCCTGCAATCGCATCCACAAATCCTGCAAAGAACATGGCAAGTGCCAGCAGGATGAGGTTGATTACAGAGAGGTCGTACAGCACTTTAAGGAAGAGTGGCTAGAGTCTTTGCGATTTCGTCGACGGCAGATGCAACTGCAACTTCAACTTTTTCACCGCTCTTGCGAACTCGAACCTCAACGTTGCCTTGTTCGAGCGCCTTGCCGACAACCACAATCATTGGAATCCCGATGAGTTCTGCATCCTTGAATTTAACTCCAGGTGATGTTCCACGGCGATCATCGATCATTACCGAAATTCCGCGTGCTTCAAGCTCTGCTGAAATCTTCTCTGCCGCTTCAAAGACAGCATCCTCTTTACCGGTTGCTACAACATGTACCTTCGCAGGAGCGACCTCTACAGGCCATGAAAGTCCGATCTCGTCATAGCTCTGTTCGGCGATTGCTGCCACTGC
>CAZSEW010000103.1:0-3329 GCA_964606025.1 uncultured Candidatus Planktophila sp. | reverse complement strand
AGAATTGCTGCCCACCAAGGAAGAGCTGGTAGCCATCCCCAACCTGATTGTTCAAGTGGGCGAACTGCAAGGATTCCAGCAACAGCGCCGATAAAACATGCAACCGATCCGACCGAGAGGTCGATGTGACCAGCGATGATGATCATGACCATACCGATTGCAAGAACGAGGATGTATCCGTTCTGTACAACGAGGTTAGACCAGTTATCTGGAGTAATAGAGGCATGGTTCGGAGTTGTTACCGCAAAGAATGCCACCAATGCGATTAAGGCAATGAAGATTGCATTCTGACGCAGGTCAACGCCATCGAGACGCTGACGAAGCTTGCCTTCGCTTCCGAATATTTCTTTTACTTTAGACATTGCTATCTTCCTTTGCCTTGGTCATATATTGCATGAGCAACTCTGGTGAAAAATCTTTCTTGGCGACTTCGCCGGTAATAACGCCTTCGGCAATCGCATAGATGCGATCACAGATTCCGATGAGCTCTGGGAGCTCGCTTGAGATAACTAGAACTGCCTTACCTTTGGCAGCTAGCTCTTGAATAATTGTGTAGATTTCGTACTTCGCACCAACGTCGATTCCGCGAGTTGGTTCATCGAGAATCAAAATTTCTGGGTTGACGTTGATCCACTGGCTAAGAACAACTTTCTGCTGATTTCCACCAGAGAGTTTTCCAACGATTGAGTTTGGTGATGGCGCCTTGATATTCATTGAGTCGCGGTATTGGCTGGCAACTCGGTACTCTTCGTTATCACTGACCAGACCGCGCTTTACAAAGTTCTGAAGTGAAGCGAGTGAGATATTGCGCTTAATGTCATCGATGAGGTTAAGTCCAAAGCGCTTACGATCTTCAGTTGAATATGCGATTCCTGCATCAATTGCAGCGCGAACGCTCTTTACATTTACTGGTTTGCCGTTGACATAGACAGTGCCTGAAATCTTTGCGCCCCAACTGTGGCCGAAGACGCTGCGTGCAAGCTCTGTGCGTCCTGCGCCCATGATTCCGGCAAGTCCAACAATTTCACCTGCATTAACGTGCAAATTAGCGTTATCGACAACGACGCGGCTGATGTCATCTGGATGATGAACCTTCCAATTCTCAATGCGGAAGACTTCTGCACCAACCTTAGATTCGTGTGATGGGTAGCGATTATTCATCTCGCGACCAACCATGCCCTTGATGATGCGTTCCTGATCAAGTGCTACGCCCTGCATTTGGAGTGTTTCAATAACACGACCATCGCGAATAATCGTTGTCTTATCTGCGATAGATGCGATCTCGTTGAGCTTGTGAGAAATAATGATGCACGTCATTCCCTGGCTCTTAAATTGGCGCAGGAGATCGAGCAGGTGCTCTGAATCTGCATCGTTAAGAGCTGCAGTTGGCTCATCAAGAATAAGTAGCTTTACCTTCTTCGAAACGGCCTTAGCGATTTCAACAAGCTGTTGCTTTCCAACACCGATGCGATTAACTGGTGTATTTGGATCTTCAGAGAGGCCGACCTTGGCAAGAAGCTTCTGCGCTTCGAGATTGGTCTTATTCCAATCGATCAGGCCACGGCTCTTAATTTCATTATTTAGGAAGATGTTCTCAGCGATTGATAGATAGGGGCTCAGTGCTAGCTCTTGGTGGATGATTACGATTCCGAGCTCTTCGCTATCGCGGATGTTCTTGAGCTTTAGCTCTTGTCCTTCAAAGATAATTTCGCCTTCGTAATCTCCGTGCGGATAGATTCCCGATAGGACTTTCATGAGCGTTGATTTACCGGCGCCATTTTCACCACAGATTGCATGGATTTCACCGCGCTCGACTGTAAGGGATACATCGACAAGAGCTTTTACACCTGGAAAGGTTTTAGTGATCGAACGCATCTCCAAAATGTTCTCTGTCATTTTTCCTTTACTTTCCTTAAATGAAAACTATTGACAATACGGACTAACAATTTCACTGCTAATAAGAATGATAGTCCGGTTGGCCTACCGAGTAAACGATGAGACCAACCGGACTATCTACCTAATTACTTGAGTTGGGATGCCTTGATGTATCCGCTATCAATTAGGACCTTCTTGTAGTTCTTTGTTGTAACGATGTAAGGAGTAAGGAGGTATGAAGGAACAACCTTAACCTTGTTGTTGTATGTCTTTGTATCGTTAACTGTAACCTTCTTGCCATCGAGAATTGCTGTTGCCATGCTTACTGCAACCTTTGCAAGCTCACGAGTGTCCTTGAAGATTGTTGAGTACTGCTCGCCAGCGATCATTGACTTAACAGAAAGAACTTCTGCGTCCTGACCAGTGATGATTGGGAGGTTCTTCTTTGTGTAACCAGCGTCAGTTAGAGCTGCGATGATTCCGCGGCTTAGACCGTCGTATGGTGAAAGTACTCCGTGGACCTTAGCGTTTGCGTAGCTACCAACGAGGATATCTTCCATACGCTTCTGTGCAACTGCACCATCCCAGCGAAGTGTTGCAACCTTAGAGAAAGCCTTCTGGCCTGACTTAATGTTGATTACCTTTGCCTTGATGAGTGGGTTGAGTACTGACATTGCTCCGTTGAAGAAGAATGTTGCGTTGTTGTCGTCTGCAGATCCTGCGAACAATTCAACGTTGAATGGACCCTTAGCCTTTGGACCATCAGCCTTTGTGCTCTTCTCTGACTTGTAAACGCCAAGACCTACGAGAAGTGATGTTGCCTGCTGAACGCCAACCTTGAAGTTATCGAATGTTGCGTAGTAGTCAACGTTTGGGCTTCCGTTGATAAGGCGATCGTATGCAATTACAGGAGCGCCCTTCTCTTTAGCCTTTGCAAGAACGTCAGTTAGCTGAGTTCCATCGATTGCAGCGATGATAAGAGCCTTTGCGCCCTTAGTAAGCATGCCTTCGAGCTGTGTTACCTGTGTAGGAATGTCATCTTCTGCGTACTGAAGATCAACTGTGTAGCCGCCCTTTTCAAGAGCTGCCTTGATGCTGTTACCGTCAGAGATCCAACGTGTAGATGACTGTGTTGGCATTGATACGCCAACGAGACCCTTAGCAGCCTGTGCTGGAGTCGATAGAACTAGACCAGATACCAACATTGCTGTTACAGCAACGAGGCTAGATACTTTCTTGAACAATTGTGTTCCTTTCCTAGCTGTTAGTGGACTTGAACTGCTCAACAACAAACTCGTCCGTAATTTGTCATTCTGTGAAAAGTAAATTGGTAACTACTCGCAGCGACCAATGCCCCCAATTAGGTGAGCGCTCACATTTCTAAAGCTTAAACTACCAACTTTCGCTTATTTCCCATAGACGGTTTGATAACGATTAAATAAAGATTCAATCGC
>CAZSEW010000102.1:0-3334 GCA_964606025.1 uncultured Candidatus Planktophila sp. | reverse complement strand
GCGAGAATTTCTTGGCATCTGATGTCGCGGCCTTTATCGATTACACAAAGCGCGCAGTTGAACTAGGGCAAGATGAAGTAGTCACGATTACTCCTGAAGGTATTTCTATCTGTGATCTCGACGGCAAAGCACTTGCTCTTCGCGAATACGAAATTACATGGGATGCAGAAGCAGCTCAAAAGGGCGGTTTTGCTCACTTCATGCTCAAGGAGATCTTTGATCAGCCAAAGGCGATTGCAGATACTCTCATCGGTCGCTTAAGTGATAACAACCAGATTCTTCTCGATGAACTTCATATGAGCGATGAAGAGATCCGCAACATTAAGCGCATCTCCGTCATTGCTTGCGGAACCGCATATCACGCAGGCATGGTTGCAAAGTATGCAATTGAAAAGTGGGCAAAAGTTCCAGTCGATGTGGAAATCGCCTCTGAATATCGTTACCGCGATCCGATTATTGATAAAGATTCATTAGTTATCGCTATTTCTCAATCGGGCGAAACGATGGATCTCTTGATGGCAGTTCGTCACGCAAAGGCTGCCGGCGCACGAGTACTGGCTGTCTGCAATACAAACTCTTCAACTATTCCTCGCGAATCTGATGCTGTTCTCTATACCCACGCTGGTCCAGAAATCGCAGTTGCCTCAACAAAGGCATTTCTTACTCAGATTGTTGCGGTCTATTTGATTGGCCTTAAGTTGGCTCAGGTACGTGGCACTTTAAATGAGAAGCAAGTAAAGGGTCTCTATAACGAGATGCTCGAACTTCCAGGCAAAGTCGAACAAATCCTTGAAACTATCGAGCCACTTCGCGAACTCACTCGTAAATTTGTAAAGAATGACACCGTTCTATTCCTGGGTCGTGGCATCGAATACCCAGTTGCGCTCGAAGGTGCTCTGAAGTTAAAGGAGCTCGCCTATATTCACGCCGAAGGTTTTGCAGGGGGCGAACTCAAGCACGGTCCAATCGCTCTTATTGAAGAAGGAACTGCAGTTATTGCAATCCTGCCTACTGCCGACGAGCACGCACTTGATGAGAAGATGCTGAGCAATATTCAAGAAGTCAAAGCTCGAGGTGCTCGCGTCATCGTTATTGCACCAGAAGGTGCTGAAGTAATCGGAGCAGAACACATCATCCGTATCCCAATCGCTTCACCGCTTTTCCAGCCAGTTCTTGCAACTGTTCCGCTACAGGTCTTCGCCTATGAAATCGCGGTAGCTCGCGGAACAGATGTTGATCAACCACGTAACTTAGCTAAATCTGTCACTGTCGAATAAAGATGCCAACAGTTCTCGATCAACGTAAGCGTCAGATGCGCCGTGCGCTTAAGTGGTCGGCTGGCCTCTTCGCGGGTTACCTATTTGTCACTTATCAGGTTCTTACAAATGGATTTCTTATTGAAATCGATCGTGCGCTCAACGATATAGATCACCCAAAATTCCAAGGATTTTCAAATTTCATTATTCGCAGACTAGATGATTTAGGCCTGCGTGGAGTTTCCGGTGTTGCCTTGCTTATCGTTGCCGTTTACATCTCGCGCCGATTTAAAACATGGCGCCCAATTAATCTTGGAATCCTCTCTTTCTTAGCGCTCAACGTAATTGTGGGCGCATTTAAATATGGGTTAGGCAGAACGAAGCCAAAGTTAGGTTTTGATCTCTTACATGCAGGGGGAATGTCATATCCAAGTGGGCACGCATCTAATGCGGTATTTATCTGGGGAGTCGTGGCTTATTTAATCTATCGCTACGCACATGTCGATAAGTACAACGGAAGATTGGCAAGTGCCGGCGTTGCAGTACTTTCACTGACAGTCTGCGTCGTTTCGCTCCTTCGAAATACCCACTGGTTCTCAGATCTCTTCGGTGGGTTGCTGCTTGGTGGTTCCCTCCTGGTTTTAATCATCGCTATCGACCGATATTTCCCATCTGATAGCCAGCTTCACTAGCGTCTAATACACTCCGGTTCATGATTGATGGAATCGGAATCGATGTAGTCGATATCAAGCGATTCCAAGAATCCCTTGAACGAACTCCAAACCTCGAAGCCAAACTCTTCACTGAATCCGAACGCGGAAAATCAATTCAGTCGATGGCGGCGCGATTTGCCGCTAAGGAAGCTCTCTATAAGGCGCTCAGCCCAAGCGCGGGACTGCAATGGCATGATGCAGAAGTCATCAACCATGAGAATGGAAAACCAGATTTTCTCTTCAGGGGCGCAATTGCAGATCTTATTGATGGCGCATCTGTTCATCTATCTCTATCCCATGATGCAGGAATTGCATCTGCAATGGTGGTGATTGAAAGATGAGAGCAGAAGCACTCGTGGATCTCAACGCAATCAAGGCAAACGTTGAATACCTTAAGAAGTTATCAGGCACCAATCTTCTTGCTGTAGTGAAAGCTGATGCCTATGGCCATGGACTTGTTCCGGTTGCGAAAGCTGCACTGGATGCCGGAGCTAGTTATCTGGGTGTTGCACTCCTTGAAGAAGCAATCGCTCTGCGCGAAGCTGGAATCACGGCTCCAATTTTGGCCTGGCTTGTTCAGCCAGGATCAGATTTTGCTCACGCAATCGAATTAGATATTGAACTCGCAGTCGCATCACTTGCTGCGCTTAAAGAGATTACAGCTGCATCGACAGCAAAGAAAGCACGCATCCATTTAGAAGTTGATTCAGGTATGACTCGAGGCGGATTCTTAGGCGAATGGGATGCACTTTCCGCGCAAGATCTTGCAGGCGTCGAGGTTGTCGGAGTCTTCTCACACTTTGCTCGTGCAGATGAACCGGCCGAGAAACAGAATCAAGATCAGCTAGATAGATTCAATGAGATGGTTGCAAAGGTTCATGCACTCGGATTTCCTAATGTGATGCGCCATCTTTCAAATTCAGCTGCAACACTTAAGAACCAATCTGCTGCTTTCGATATGGTCCGTACCGGAATCGCGATGTATGGATTATCGCCAGATGTAAGTACTCTCGGTGGCTCAAAGTCATTGGGTCTGCGACCTGCGATGCAGTTACGCGCAGCTCTCTATCTTGTAAAGGATGTTCCAGCCAATACACCTGTGGGTTACGGTGCAACTGAATCGACGAGCAGCGATACAAAGCTAGGTGTTGTTGCAATGGGATATGCCGATGGAATCCCACGTATCGCGCACGATGCTGGTATCTGGTTCTCAGGTCACCGCGCTCCAATAATCGGACGCGTCTCTATGGATCAATTTGTCGTCGATCTCGGCGCTAGCGCAAAGGCGAAATCAGGAGATTGGGTCACAATTTTCGGCAATGGTTCGCATGGCGAGTACACGGCAGATGATTGGGGGCGCGCATC
>CAZSEW010000101.1:0-3354 GCA_964606025.1 uncultured Candidatus Planktophila sp. | reverse complement strand
AGGCGTGATTTATCTGAACGCGAACCGTTTGCAGGTGAAGTATCTGTACTCATTGTGCGCATCGTACAGAATTGGCGGGCAAACGGACAGTACGGCAGAATTGCAACATGAAGATTCCTCCTCTCGTCACTCCTGGTCCAGCGCTCTCAGTCGATGAAGTTCGTCGATACAGTCGCCATTTGATCATTCCTGATGTTGCTATGGCAGGTCAGCAGCGCATGATGAATGCAAAGGTGCTCTGTGTGGGAGCAGGTGGCCTCGGTTCACCAGCACTTATGTATTTGGCAGCAGCTGGTATTGGAACTCTTGGAATAGTCGAATTCGACACCGTGGATGAATCGAATCTGCAACGCCAGATTATTCACGGCCAATCCGATATAGGAAAGAGCAAGGCGCAGAGCGCCATGGAGAAGATTTCTGAAATCAATCCTTATGTAAATGTGATCACCCACGAAACACGTCTTGATAATTCAAATGTTATGGAGATTTTTGCTCAGTACGACATCATCGTCGATGGCACAGATAACTTTGCAACACGTTATCTCGTTAACGATGCATGTGTACTACTTAAGAAGCCATATGTATGGGGATCTATCTATCGCTTCGATGGACAAGCAAGTGTTTTCTGGGCCGAGTACGGCCCTTGCTACCGCTGCCTTTATCCAGAACCACCACCTCCTGGAATGGTTCCAAGTTGCGCTGAAGGCGGAGTCCTAGGAGTTCTCTGCGCAACCATTGGGTCAATTCAAACAACTGAGGCGATCAAAGTTCTTACAGGTATCGGCGAACCGCTTGTTGGCTCGCTGATGGTCTACGACGCACTTGATATGACCTTTAGAAAGATCAAAGTTCGTAAGGATCCAAATTGCCCAATCTGTAGTGAGAAACCAAAGCAGACTGCGCTCCTTCCGGATTACGAGGCATTCTGCGGAGTTCTCTCCGATGCAGCGCAAGAGGCGAGCACTGGCTCGACCATTACTGTGCAGGAGCTGAAATCAAAGATTGATGGGCACGAGGATTACTACCTCATCGATGTTCGCGAGCCAAGCGAATTTGAAATTGTTCGGATTCCAACATCACATCTGATTCCAAAGCAAGGCTTTATCGATGGAAGCGTTCTTTCGACTCTTCCTCAAGATAAACCAATCATTCTTCACTGCAAGAGTGGTGTCAGATCTGCAGAATGTCTAGCAATCCTTAAGAACGCTGGCTTTGCTGACGCATCACATGTTTCAGGCGGCGTCGTCGCTTGGGCAAAGCAGATCGATACTTCGCTACCGGTTTATTAATGCTGCAGAGTTATAAGGGCTATCGCATGCTGCTCGTGCATGCGCACCCAGATGATGAAACCATCAACAATGGTTCAACAATGGCCATGTATGCAGCGCTGGGAGCATCAGTCACACTGATCACTTGTACTCGTGGCGAAGAAGGTGAAGTCCTGATTGAAGACCTCGCACACCTTGCTGCCCATAAGGAAGATTTATTGGGTGACCATCGAGTTATCGAACTTCAGAATGCGATGGTTGCACTCGGTGTCAAGGACCATAGGTTCTTAGCTGAAGGCGAACGTAAGTATCGTGACAGCGGCATGATGGGCACCGATGCCAATAACCGCGAAGATACATTCTGGAAAGCTGATTTCGATGTAGCAACCGATTACCTTAAAAAGGTTATCGAGGAGGTTAAGCCTCACGTGATGATTACTTACGATGAATTTGGTGGTTATGGCCATCCAGACCATATACAAGCTCATCGCGTTGCAATGGCCGCAGCCAAGATTGCATCGTGGGATATTCCAAAGATCTATTGGAATGTTATGCCTAAGTCAGTGATTCAAGATGGCATCGATAAGATGAAAGCACTTGGCTCTGATTTTATGGGAGCAGAGAGCGCTGATGATCTGCCCTTTGCAAAAGATGATTCATTTGTTCACGCACTTATTGATGGCGGCGACTATGTCGAGCAGAAAATGGATGCAATGCGCGCTCATGGGACTCAGATTGCAGTAGATGGCCCATTCTTTGCCCTCTCAAATAATTTAGGGCTCGAGATTTGGGGCAATGAGTATTACACCCTAGTAAAGGGGGAGAAGGGGCCAGCAATCGATTCACGAGGACTTGAAAGCGATCTCTTCTCTGGAATCTCTCCTAAATAAATGAAATCTCTTTTCTCACTGATTTTCGGTGCATTTATTGCAATTGCAGCAACGCTTATTCATCAATCAATTCCACCTTTTGGCGTTGCACTTGCGATTGTCTCTACCTTTACCGCAATTTGGTGGATAGGTAGACGTTACGGAAAGAAGCGCTACAAATTCCTGGCACTCTTTGCCTGGCTAGTTGTGATTATTCGTGCTGGAACATTTGGCGCTGGCCAAGAGCTTCTTATTCAAGGCGATAACGCGGGAAGTGCGCTCCTCTTTATTGGTTTTCTAGCAGGGCTATTAGCTTCTATCAAAAGAGTTTAGCTACTTCCAGCTCCAACTTTGTCCTGATGCGCTGTCGTTAATCTCAAGTCCAGCACTTTCAAGTTGGGCACGTAGGGCATCACTTTCTGCCCAATTCTTCTCTTTGCGTGCAACTTCACGATCCTGCAAAAGTTTCTTGAGTTCATCTGTCAGTGACTTCTCTTCGGGTGCTCGATCTAACGCCAGCCCCATCACTTGATCTGCATATAAGAAGATTGCTCGCTTATCTTGGATCCCAATCGACAGATCCTTCTCGATTGTTCGAAGTCGCTGCATCGCACGAGGTGTATCTAAGTCTGTTGAAAGCGCATCAGTAACTTCACTATCAATCTTCAACTCGGAGGAAGTTCCCCACTCGCTCATCAACTTTCTCCATCGACGAAGCGTTGAGTGAGCCGCTTCGAGTGATGCCCATGAAAGATCCATCTGCGATCGATAGCGATTCTCCAAAAGTGCGAATCTCAGCGAAAGTGGATCGAGGCCTCGTTCGATGAGATCGCCCAGAAGTACAACATTTCCTGCGCTCTTCGACATCTTTCTTCCTTCAAAGAGTAGATGTTCTCCATGGACCCATGTCTTTACGACTTCTGTACCAGTTAAGGAATTTGATTGTGCTCTCTCATTTTCGTGATGAGGAAATCTCAAATCGATTCCGCCAACGTGGATATCAACGGCTGCATCGAGGAAATCAATTGACATCGCACTGCACTCAATATGCCAACCCGGAAAACCAGAACCCCAAGGGGATTCCCAAATCATTTGGGTGCGACCGCCTGCTAACTTCCAGAGCGCCCAATCTGCATGAAACTTCTTTCCGCCTTCATCTTTGTATTCATATCTATGTCCAGGCTTGAGAGCCTCGAGTCGGTTACCACTGATTGCCC
>CAZSEW010000100.1:0-3376 GCA_964606025.1 uncultured Candidatus Planktophila sp. | reverse complement strand
CTCCTGCAGTAGATCGTCGCAGAGATGAATATGCAATTAAGTCAGGTGCTGCGGTTGTTGAGTTAATCCGTCAAGGAATCACCACTCGCGATATTCTGACAAAGAAGGCATTTGAAAATGCCATCACAATTCTTATGGCGCTCGGTGGTTCAACAAATGCTGTTCTTCACCTTCTAGCTATTGCTCATGAAGCTAAAGTTGATTTGAGCTTGGATGACTTTCACCGAATCGGTTCAAAGGTCCCACTACTTGGCGACCTCAAGCCTTTCGGCAAATATGTCATGACAGATGTTGATCGCGTGGGTGGAATTCCTGTAGTACTCCGCATCTTGCTCGATGCAGGGTACCTACATGGAGACACACTTACCGTGACAGGCAAGACGATGGCTGAGAACTTAGCTGATATCAATCCGCCATTGGCAGATGGAAGCGTTCTCTTCCCAGTGGATAAGCCGATGTCGACAGATATTGGAATCACAATTCTTGGTGGATCACTTGCAACTGAAGGTGCAGTCTGTAAAACAGCTGGAATTGGAATCGAAACTTTTGAAGGACCAGCTCGCGTCTTTGAGCGCGAACAATCTGCAATGGATGCTCTTGAAAATGGAACAATCAAAGAGGGCGACGTTGTTGTCATCCGTTACGAAGGTCCTAAGGGTGGACCGGGTATGCGCGAAATGTTGATGATTACTGGTGCAATCAAGGGCGCAGGTCTTGGTAAGAAGACACTTCTTCTTACTGATGGTCGCTTCTCTGGTGGATCAACTGGTCTCTGTGTTGGCCACGTTGCACCAGAAGCGGTCGATGGCGGACCAATTGCATTCATTAAAGATGGCGATCTAGTTCGCATTGATATTCCAAACCGAACCCTGGATCTTCTTGTAGACCCAGCGGAACTCGAAGCCCGAAAGGCTGGATGGAAGCCGCTGCCTCATAAGTACACCCGAGGCGTTCTATCCAAGTATTCGAAGCTCGTTGGCTCTGCCTCTAAGGGTGCAGTCTGCGACTAAACGTTCCACTTTTTGAGACGTTCATCTCATCTCTTGACGCATAGCCCCGCTCCAATGGAGAATAAGGCCATGCAATCAACACGTTCTTCAGTAGTTTCAGTGGTGGTGATTCGATAGCGCGTGCCTTCAAGTCACGCGCGCCCTCAGATATCTGAGGGTTTTTTCATTTACAAAAGGTTGAAAAGTTAGAAGATAGATTGAGAGAGAAAGGAGTACGAAGATGGCGCAACATGTTCCAACAGCGAACGGAACAGAAATGACAGGAGCCACTTCTTTGGTGAAGAGCCTTGAAGCAGCTGGCGTAGAAGTGATGTTCGGCCTTCCAGGTGGCGCGATTCTTCCTGCTTACGATCCGATCTACGACTCAACAATTCGCCACATCTTGGTTCGCCACGAACAAGGCGCAGGACATGCTGCAACTGGATATGCCCAAGTAACTGGTCGCGCTGGTGTTTGTATTGCAACTTCTGGTCCAGGTGCAACAAATCTTGTAACTCCACTGATGGATGCAGCGATGGATTCAGTCCCACTTGTTGCAATCACCGGCCAGGTTCCTTCGGCTGCTATCGGTACAGATGCATTCCAAGAGGCAGATATTCGCGGAATCACAATGCCATTTACTAAGCACAATTATTTGATTACAGATCCTGCTGAGATTCCGGGCGCAATCGCGGAAGCTTTCCATATTGCAACAACAGGTCGTCCAGGCCCAGTTCTTGTCGACGTTGCAAAAGATGCGCTTCAGAAGATGACCACATTCAACTGGCCAACTTCAATCAATCTTGCTGGATACAAGCCACAAACAACTCCAAACAGCCAAGCGATCACAGATGCTGCGGCTCTTATAGCGCAATCTTCAAAGCCAGTCTTCTATGTCGGTGGCGGCGTTATCAAGGCCAATGCACATAAAGAACTTCGCCAGCTCGTTGAACTTCTCGGCGGTCCAGTTGTCACAACTCTTATGGCACGCGGTGCTTTCCCGGATTCTCATCCACTACATATGGGTATGCCTGGAATGCACGGAACTGTTGCTGCTGTAACAGCGCTGCAAAAAGCAGACCTTCTCATCACTTTAGGTGCGCGTTTTGATGACCGCGTAACCGGCAAGCTCTCAACGTTTGCGCCAAATGCAAAGATTCTCCACGCTGATATAGATCCAGCAGAAATCGGTAAGAACCGCCATGCTGATGTCGCAGTTGTTGGCGATGTTAAGGAAACTATTGCGGCTCTTATTCCTGCGCTGACAGCAGCTCTTGCAAAGAACAAGCCGGATCTCACTGCATGGTTACGCCAGATGAATTCATTGAAATCAACGTATCCATTGGGCTTTGATATTCCTGAAGATGGTTCGCTCTCACCACAGCTTGTCATTCAGCGCCTTGGACAAATCTCAGGCACTGACACAATCTTTACTGCAGGTGTTGGTCAGCATCAGATGTGGGCATCACAATTTATCTCTTACGAACACCCACGCACATGGCTTAATTCAGGTGGTGCAGGGACTATGGGTTACGGTGTTCCTGCTGCAATGGGTGCAAAAGTTGGAGCACCAGATACAACTGTTTGGGCTATCGATGGCGATGGTTGCTTCCAAATGACAAACCAAGAGCTTGTTACTTGCGCACTAAACAATATTCCTATCAAGGTTGCGATTATCAATAACGAATCTCTTGGAATGGTTCGCCAGTGGCAGACACTCTTCTACGACAGCCGTTACTCAAATACATCGCTTGAATCTAAGCGCGTTCCAAACTTCCCAATGCTTGCAGAATCTATGGGCTGTGTTGGACTTTCATGCGAACGTCCTGAAGATCTTGATAAGACAATCGAAAAAGCGATGTCTATCAATGATCAACCAGTTGTAGTTGATTTCCGTGTGCATCGCGATGCGATGGTTTGGCCGATGGTCGCTGCTGGAACTTCAAATGACGAAATCATGATCGCCCGCGCAACAGCGCCTGACTGGGATTCACAGGAACTCTAATGACTACTAGCCGCCGTCAACATACTCTCGAAGTTCTTGTCGAAAACGAACCTGGCGTACTCGCTCGAGTCGCTGGCCTCTTTTCTCGTCGCGCATTCAATATCGAAACCCTTAATGTGGGACCAACTGAAGATTCATCAATCTCAAAGATGATTATTGGAGTAGCTGTAGAAGGCCACTCATTAGAGCAAGTAATTGCTCAGCTCGACAAGCTGATCAGCGTCATCTCTATTAAAGATGTGACGCCTAAGGCAAAAGAAGTTCACGACACACAGCCCGATTACCAAAACTAACCAAGACTAAGTAAAGAAACTACAAAGGAGAAGCACCGTGGCAGCAACGATGTATCACGAAGAGGATGCAGATCTATCAATCATCCAGG
>CAZSEW010000099.1:0-3404 GCA_964606025.1 uncultured Candidatus Planktophila sp. | reverse complement strand
TGACCACGGAAACCTTCGAGTGAATCAAGAAGTGCTGTCTCTTCACCGCAGATATATGCACCTGCACCGATGTGGAGAGTTACATCAATTCCATTTCCGAGGTGTCCTGCCTTGTATGCATCTGCAATCGCTGCATTTACGCGGCGAACAACATGCGTTACTTCTCCGCGAATATAAATAAATGCACGCTTTGCACGAATTGCATGGCAGGCGATGATGCAGCCTTCGATCAATACATGTGGGTTAGCCAT
This sequence comes from uncultured Candidatus Planktophila sp., assembly GCA_964606025.1. Taxonomy (GTDB): domain Bacteria; phylum Actinomycetota; class Actinomycetes; order Nanopelagicales; family Nanopelagicaceae; genus Planktophila. The sequence continues at coordinate 3,153 of CAZSEW010000099.1, read as the reverse complement.
CAAGAGCGGAGTATCTTTACAAGTACCTGGCTCTGACTCATCAGCATTTACAACTAGGTAGTGATCTTTATCGTCACCTTGTGGGATAAAGCCCCACTTCATTCCGGTTGGGAAGCCTGCACCACCACGACCTCGAAGTCCTGAATCTTTTACAAGTTGGATAACTGCATCTGGATCCATTGCGAGAGCTTTTTTCGAAGCTGTATATCCACCGTGGCGTGTATATGCCTCGATGGTGAATGAATCTTTCTCATCCCAGTGAGCAGAAAGGACGGGAGTTAACTTTGACATTACTTACCTTCCTTTGAAAGTTTAAGTCCAAGAAGTGTTGGCTCGCCTGCTTGAACGCCTTCACGAGCAAGACCATCATCTAGACCTGCTAGAACAGCAGATGCTTCCTTGTATGTAACGAGACGATTTGGTCCACGAGTTGGTGCAGGTGGATTTCCTTGGCGAGCACCGTCGACGAGAGCCTTTGCAGATTCAACTGTCTGGTTGTCGTAGAACTCCCAGTTAGCCATTACTACTGGCGCATAATCGCAAGCTGCGTTGCACTCAATGTGTTCAAGAGAAACTTTGCCATCAGCTGTCACGCCATCATTTTCAACACCGAGGTGCTCTTTTAACGCAGAGAAGATTGCATCTCCACCCATAACTGCACACAAAGTATTTGTGCAGACGCCTACGTGATACTCGCCGACCGGCTTGCGCTTGTACTGTGTATAGAAGGTAGCTACTGCAGATACTTCAGCAGTTTCGATCTCGAGAATCTTAGAAATTGTTTCGATGCCTTCATTGGTGACATAGCCTGAAACTGATTGCACATAGTGAAGCAAAGGCATGATTGCAGAACGTGGGCGTGGGTAGCGCTTAACGATTGATTCCATTACTTCGCGATTGAGAGTCATTAGCGGTCTACTCCTCCCATAACAGGATCGATTGAAGCAACAGCGCCGATGATGTCGGCAACCATGCCGCCTTCGCTCATTGCAGATGTTGATTGCAAATTGTTAAATGAAGGTTCGCGGAAGTGAACGCGGTATGGACGTGTTCCGCCGTCGGAGACAACATGTGCAGCAAGTTCGCCACGTGGGGATTCAACAGCTGCATAAACCTGACCAGCTGGAACGCGGAAACCTTCTGTTACAAGTTTGAAGTGGTGGATGAGTGACTCCATTGAAGTTCCCATAATTTCGCGGATGTGATCAAGTGAGTTACCAAGTCCATCTGCACCGAGTGCAAGCTGTGCCGGCCATGCAATCTTCTTATCTGCAACCATTACTGGATGACCTTCAAGCTTGTCGAGTTTATCGATTGCTTGTTCAATGATGCGAAGTGATTGCTCGAGCTCTGCCATTCGAACTAAGAAGCGACCGTACACATCTGCTGTATCAGCAGTAATGACATCGAATTCGTAATTTTCATATCCGCAGTAAGGCTGCATCTTGCGAAGATCCCAAGGCAATCCAGCAGAGCGAAGAACCGGTCCCGTGATTCCAAGTGCAGTACAACCTGCAAGATCAAGGTAACCAATACCTTCTGTGCGCTTCATCCAAATTGTATTTCCGATGAGCAACTGCGCATTGTCATTGAAATTCTTACGAAGTGATTTAACGACTTCGCGAAGCTTTGTATTCATGCCTGCAGGAAGATCTTGTGAAACTCCACCTGGGCGGACATAGGCCATATTCATGCGAAGGCCAGTGATTTCTTCAAAGGTATCGAGAACGATTTCACGGTCGCGGAAGGCAAAGAACATTGGCGCCATTGCACCGAGTTCAAGAGCGCCGGTACCGAGTGCAACCATGTGTGAAGAGATGCGGTTGAGCTCCATCATCAAAACGCGAATTACTGAAGCGCGCTCAGGAATATCGTTTGTAATACCCAATAGCTTTTCAACTGCAAGGCAGTAAGCGGTCTCATTGAAGATTGGTGAGAGGTAATCCATGCGAGTTGCAAATGTGACCGCTTGTGTCCAGTTGCGGAATTCGATGTTCTTTTCGATACCAGTGTGAAGGTATCCAATACCTGTTCTTACCTCTGTAACGGTTTCGCCTTCAAGTTCAAGAACAAGACGGAGAACACCGTGAGTTGAAGGGTGCTGTGGACCCATGTTGACGATGATGCGCTCTTCTTTTGATTCTCCGATTTCAGAGACGAGTGAATCCCAATCTCCGCCAGTAACTGAGAAGACTGTGCCTTCAGTTGTTTCGCGTGATGATGCGTATGGATCAAAGGTTGTTGTCACTGGTAGCTCCTGCGGTTTGAAGGCGCTGGCGTTGTTGCGCCCTTGTACTCAACGGAAATTCCACCAAGTGGGTAATCCTTGCGCTGAGGATGTCCATCCCAGTCATCTGGCATCAAGATGCGAGTAAGTCCTGGGTGACCATCAAAAATAATTCCAAACATGTCGAAAGTTTCGCGTTCGTGCCAGTTGTTTCCGGCCCAGACATTAACAACAGATGGGATATGTGGATCAAGATCAGATGTTGCAACTTCCAAACGAATTCGTTGGTTCTTTGTCATCGAGAGCAATGGATAAACAGCAACGAGTTCTGCACCTGTGCGCTCTGGGTAGTGAACACCAGAGACACCCATGCAGATTTCAAAGAGCAACTTGTCACGCAAAATTTGTGCAACTTCAACAAGGCGTGATTTCTTAATATGCAATGTCAGTTCGCCGCGATCTACAACAACGCGTGTGATTGCATCAGAGAAATCTGGGTATGCGCGCTCTAGATCATCTGCAACCTGGTCAAAGTAGCCACCGAATGGGCGCTCTGTAGAGCCTGAAGCTGCCGCTGTGCGGACAAGTCCGCCGTACCCCGAGGTATCTCCGGTGCCTTTAGCGCCGAACATACCTGTTTGTTCTTCGCTCATTTACGCCAGCAACCCCTTCATCTGGATCGTTGGCTTCGCGTTAAGGGCTGCGAGTTCAACTTCTTTAATAACTGCTTCGCGATTTGGGCCAAGCTTTGTATCGCTAATAAGAGTGTGTAGCTTGATGATTGCATCCATCAACTGTTCTGGACGTGGTGGGCAACCTGGAAGATAAATATCTACAGGAACAATGTGATCAACACCTTGCACGATTGCGTAGTTGTTAAACATTCCACCCGATGATGCACATGCACCCATTGAGATAACCCACTT
>CAZSEW010000098.1:0-3406 GCA_964606025.1 uncultured Candidatus Planktophila sp. | reverse complement strand
GTGACGTCACGTATTCCTTATCTTCAATCTCTCAGCATTGATGCAGTCTGGCTCAGTCCGTTCTATCCTTCAGCGCTCGTCGACGGCGGGTATGACGTTGATGATTACCGGGATGTAGATCCAAAGCTGGGCACACTTGCAGATTTTGATGAGATGCTGGCAGAACTGCACAAGGTTGGAATTCGCGTATATGTAGATATCGTTCCAAATCACTCTTCAAATTTGCATGTCTGGTTTAAGGAAGCGATTGCATCGGAGCCAGGTTCTACAGCTCGCAGCAGGTACATATTCCGCGATGGCAAGGGTGTAAATGGTGAACTTCCACCAACTGATTGGGTTTCCCACTTTGCACCATCTGCTTGGACTCATGAATCGGCAATGGGCGGAAAGCATAACCAGTGGTACATGCACTGGTTTGCACCGGAACAACCCGATTTCAACTGGGATAATCGCGAAGTCCATGATGAATTTCTGAAGACTCTAAAGTTCTGGGCCGACCGTGGAGTTGATGCATTTCGAATCGATGTGGCGCATGCCCTAAAGAAAGATCTATCGGAGCCACTTCGTAATCTAAATGTTCATGAGGGCCTAGAAGAGCGTGGAGCGAAGGGTAAAGGAATCCTTGCAGACCGTGATGAAGTTTTTGAAATCTACAAAGAGTGGCGCAAACTTTTTAACCAGTATGACCCACCACGTGTAGCCGTGGCCGAGGCGTTTGTTCACCCCGAACGACTTCCTCTATATGCCAGCACCAAGACCTTGGGTCAGTGTTTTGACTTTAGATTTATCGATACGCCATTTGAAGCTGCAGCGTATAAAGAGAGTGTTCAAGATGCACTCACTTTGGCAAAAAAGAATAAATCGTCATGTACATGGACTTTGTCTAACCACGATCAGATTCGCCATGCAACCAAGATGGGCCTAAATCCAGCAGTAGACCGCAGGACATGGATGCTCAGCGATGGAACGTCTCACCCTCTTGATATGGCCTCTGGAACACAAAATGCACTTGCTGCAACGCTCTTCATCTTGGCACTTCCTGGATGTACATACATGTATCAAGGTGAAGAACTGGGTCTGCATGAAGTGACCGATATTCCAGAAGATCGAATTCAAGATCCGCAATATTTACGCAATCTCAAGATTGATAAGGGACGCGATGGATGTCGTGTTCCTCTTCCTTGGAAGAAATCAGGTACTTCATTTGGGTTCGGTACAGGCAGTGCACATCTACCTCAACCAAATTGGTTCGGCGAATACTCAGTTGAGGCTGAGGAGAATGATCCTCTCTCAGCGCTATCCATCTACCGCAAAGCTCTTGAGATTCGTAAGGGTCTGGTAACAGAAGAAAAGGTGAAGTGGCATGAGACCGGAAATAGTTCTGTTCTCCACTTCTCGCGCCCTAATGGCTGGCACTGCATCACCAACTTCCGTGCGGCACCAATAGCAATGCCTAAGGGCGAACTTCTGATCTCATCGCACCCACTGCAAGGCGGAAAGATTGCAGCGGGTACAACAGTTTGGTTTAAGAACTAAAACGTTTACGAAACGCCGATAATATCGACAGAGAAAATCAGAGTTTCATTTGGGCCGATTGGCCCTGCACCAGCTGCGCCGTAACCCATTGATGGTGGCAAAATCAAAAGTCGACGACCGCCAACCTTTGCGCCAGGCAGGCCCTTCTGCCATCCTTCAACAACTCCAGCTAATGGAAATGTTGCAGGCTGTCCGCTCCATGATGATTCAATAATTTTTCCTGTTGACCAAGCCATAAGTGTGTAGTGAACAGTCAAAGTTGAAGTTGGCAGAACCTCAGCACCGGTGCCCACAATGACATCCTTTGTCGTTAGTTCTGCCGGAGGAGTACCTGATGGCTTTGTAATGGTTGGCGCTTCACCTGCTACATCTGAAACGACTGGAAGTGCAGTTGCATCGGTGCCTGACATTTTTATCCCTCCAAGGACTGTGAGCGCTACAAGTGTTGCGGCGAAGACTCCGGCTAAGACTTTACGGATTGTGATATTAATTTTCGAGCTCCTTAATGAGGTTGAATTCTCCGCCACCAAGTTGTCCTTGGTCGCGATACATCTCAAGCTTTTGGCGTGTATCTGCAATATCTAGGTTTCGCATAGTCAGCTGACCGATTCGGTCTGTTGGTCCAAATGCAGCATCTTCTGTGCGCTCCATCGACAACTTATCTGGGTGGTAGCTAAGCCCTGGTCCAGTTGTATTAATTACAGAGTAATCATCTCCACGACGCAAGCGAAGTGTGACCTCACCAGTGATTGCTGATGCAACCCAGCGAGTAAGTGATTCACGGAGCATGAGGCTCTGTGGATCCAACCAGCGACCTTCATAAAGTAGGCGTCCTAAGCGGCGACCTTCTGCGTGGTAGTTCGCAATCGTGTCTTCATTATGAATCGCCGAAAGTAAGCGTTCGTAAGCGATGAAAAGAAGTGCCATTCCAGGAGCTTCATAGATTCCGCGAGATTTCGCTTCAATAATTCTATTTTCAATCTGGTCAGCCATTCCAAGGCCATGACGCCCACCAATTTTGTTTGCTTCATTCATGAGCGCTACAACATCGGTAAATTCCTTACCGTTGATTGCAACTGGGCGACCCTGAACATATTGGATCTTCACATCTTCAGATTCAATCGAGACGCTTGAATCCCAGAACTTAACGCCCATAATTGGAGAAACAATTTCAATTGATGCATCGAGGTTCTCTAAATCTTTTGCCTCGTGTGTAGCGCCCAAGATATTTGCATCTGTCGAGTATGCCTTTTCAACGCTATCTCGGTATGGAAGATTATTCGCTACCAACCATTCGGACATCTCTTTACGTCCACCAAGCTCACGTACGAAATCTGCATCGAGCCAAGGCTTGTAAATTCTTAAATTTGGATTTGCAAGCAACCCGTAGCGATAGAAACGCTCGATGTCATTTCCTTTATATGTTGAGCCATCGCCCCAGATTTCAACTTTGTCATGAAGCATCGCACGAACTAAGAGAGTTCCTGTTACTGCGCGACCAAGTGGAGTTGTATTGAAGTACTGCTTGCCGCCGCCGCGAATATGGAAAGCTCCGCAAGCGATTGCAGCGAGACCTTCTTCAACGAGCGGAGTCTTGCAATCAACAAGACGGGAAATCTCTGCGCCATACTCTTTGGCACGGCTTGGAACTGAGTCGATATCTGGCTCATCATATTGGCCAAGATCTGCGGTGTATGTGCAAGGAACTGCACCTTTTGCACGCATCCACGCCACTGCGACAGATGTATCTAGTCCGCCAGAGAAAGCGATTCCAACTTTTTCACCAATTGGCAGGGATGCAAGTACCTTTGACATGTTGCGAAGTCTAACGGTTGATAAGTGATGCGAGTGCAGGTTTAACTTTCCAGAG
>CAZSEW010000097.1:0-3441 GCA_964606025.1 uncultured Candidatus Planktophila sp. | reverse complement strand
CCGATACCCGCGATGAATCCGACCGCATGGCGGTCAAGTATCTAAAGCAAGATCGCACCGGTGCACAAGAGGCAGGCATCCACACTGGCTTCTATCACTATGCACTTCTGCCGAACGTAACAAGTAAAGCCGCTATTCAACGTGATGCGCAAGCACAGGCACAGAAGGCAATCTGGAGAGTCGGATCCCTTGGTGGATTTAATGAACTTGATCTCCCTTATGCTCTGGATTTAGAGAACAACTGCATTCAGTGGTCGTCATCCAATAATTGCATCAAGACAGCAAAGAGAGCTCATGCAACGCTCTGGGCGAAAACTTTCCTAAGTTTCTTCAAGGAGAAGACAGGGCGCACCCCACTTATCTATTCCTCTCCTCATTTTCTGGAGAACGCACTGAAACGCGATAAAGAGTTGTCGAAGTACCCACTTTGGATTGCTCAATACACAATTGATCCAGCTAAACCGGGTGCGAAGCCAAACGTGAAACCAGCCGGTTGCTTTGTTCACTCATGGACAACCGCTCAATGTTCTGCCAATTGGACTGTCTGGCAATACACATCATGTGGAATCGCACCAAAGTACGGAGTACCGGGATCACGACTTGATCTCAATGTCTTTAGCGGAGGTCTTGATAAATTCCAGAGCTTGCTGACCGGCACATGGGTACCTGATCCACATGATGAAATGCCGGTAGGTGAGACAACGACAATTTCTATTTCATCTATCTCTGCAAGTACAACCAATAAGAAAGTAATCATCGCCGTTGATGTGACACGTCCGGATAGCTCTGCTGTTGTTACAGGATCAGTTCAATTTAAATTTGCACCATCGAATCTAGATGCACCAACAATTACTCAAGTTGTTAGTCGTGAAACTAGTGGCCGTTGGAAGATATCTGTATCGGGAATTCCTGCTGGTTCGTGGCTTGGCAATATTGAATTTAAGGATGCATCAGGCACTCATAGCGATATCCTCGCTCCTGTAACCTTCACGGTAGAGCAAGGCCCAACACCCACACCTAAGCCAACGAAGAAGCCGGCCCCGAAGCCAGTCTTTGATAGCTGTCGCAATCAGATTAAAAATTAATCTCCACACGGTAGGGTATGACCATCATGGATGAAATACTGGAACTTTCTGCTGGTGTAACTCGCACAAGCCGCACCATGAATGATGGCCGCACAATTCGTTACTACGACACAGCTGGCCAGACACGAACAGTGAAGGATCAGCGCCCAGAAGAAGAACAACCAGGTATTGGCGAACTACGTCTCGATCCTCTGGTCAATGAGTGGGTTGCAATGGCTGCGCACCGTCAAGGTCGCATCTTCTTGCCACCAAAAGAGCTCTGCCCACTGTGCCCGACTACTGGTGATTTACTAACCGAGATTCCTGAAAATGATTTTGAAGTTGTTGTATTTGATAACCGCTCCCCATCTCTTCGACCACCAAGTGGTGATTTCGCCTTACCTGATCTAGTGGGATCAGATACCGATGAAGGAGTTGCAGCAGGAAAGTGTGAAGTAATCTGCTTTACTGCAGATCACGGAGGTGCATTCAAATCACTTTCGCCACAACGAGTGCGCACACTTCTTGAGGCCTGGAGAGATCGCACCCGAGAACTCTCGCAAGAGCCATACATTGAACATATTGCTCCCTTTGAAAATCGTGGCGAAGAAATTGGCGTAACTCTTGCCCATCCTCACGGGCAGATTTATGCGTATTCATACCTCCCACCCCGTGTAACAAAGATGCTTGAAGTCGCTAAAGCTCACCATCAGAAAACTGGCCGAGTTCTCTTTGATGATGTGCTTGCTCGTGAACTCCGCGATGGTGTTCGCATCATTGCGCGAAATGAACATTGGGTTGCATACACCCCTTATGCATCACGTTACCCATTTGAAATTCATGTAGTTCCACTGCAACCTGTGGCAGATCTTGCCGAGCTTTCACCTGCAGCGTGCGATTCATTCCCATCGATCGCTATTGAAGTTATGCAACGTTTAGATGGAGTCTTCGGAATCGATATGGCGTACATCGCAGCATGGCACCAGGCACCTGTCCGAGTAGGTCGCGATGTATTAAGACTTCACTGGCAAATCACCAGTATCCGCCGCGCACCTGGAAAGCTGAAGTATCTGGCAGGTTCAGAATCTGCGATGGGAGCCTTCATTATGGATATGAAGCCAGAGCAATCGGCGCAGCAGTTGAAAGATGTGAAGCTTTAATTTCATGTCCGCCATTTCCCACGAATTCCAAACTCTCTTTGGTCACCTTCCAGACGTTACTTCTGAGGCACCTGGTCGCGTTAATTTAATCGGTGAACATATCGATTACAGCGAAGGCTTTGTTCTTCCTTTTGCAATAGCTAATCGCACACATGCTGCGATCTCTAGAAGTTCAGATGGTCTGGTCCGTATTGCATCTCATCAGCGTAGAAATAACATCTTTTCAATCTCTATCTCTGATATTAAGCCTGGTAGCAAAGGGGATTGGGAGAAGTACGTACTCGGAGTCATCTGGGCTCTCGGTGTGACCGAAGGTCTCAATATTCTTGTAGATGGAAATGTTCCAGCCGGTGCCGGGTTGTCTTCATCTGCAGCACTCGAATGCGCAGTTGCAGTTGGACTTAACACGCTTCTCAATCTTGGTCTTAGTGATAAAGAGCTAGCACGTGCAACACAGCGTGCCGAGAATGATTATGTAGGAATGCCCTGCGGAATCATGGATCAATCTGTTTCAATTATGGGCAAGGCAGGTTCTGCGCTTCTGCTCGATTGTCGTGATCTCTCTACAGAGTCAATTCCATTTAACGTTGCAGATGCCGGACTAGAACTCTTGATTATTGATACTCAGGCCCACCATGCACTCGTTGATGGCGGTTACGCCGAGCGTCGTGCAGCCTGTGAATCTGCAGCGAAGAAGCTCGGAGTTAATTCAATGCGCGATTTAACTATGGAACAACTAATTGCAAATAGAGATAAGTTAAGTGAAGTTGAATTTATTCGCGCCCGACATGCAGTCTCTGAAATCTCTCGAGTCCTGTCTACGGTTGATGCTCTCAAGCGCACTGAATTTAAAGAAGTTGGAGCGCTGATCAACCAGTCACATAACTCGCTGCGTGATGATTATGCAGTCTCCTGCCCCGAGCTCGATGTCGCAGTTGAGGCAGCCCGAAGTGCTGGTGCGCTTGGATCACGCATGGTTGGAGGCGGGTTCGGCGGAAGTGCAATCGCTCTGCTAAGAGTTGAAGATCTCGAAAGCGCACGACAGGCAATATCAGAAGCATTTGCTAGAGAAGGATTTAAGAAGCCACGCTTCTTTACCTCGCTACCAAGCGCAGGTGCTAGCGCCTCGCTTACTACAAAGCCTCAATAGAGAGAACGCTTACTCCGCCAATTGAATTGAGAATCTCAACAAGGTCATCGGTATTTGTTCCAGGCAC
>CAZSEW010000096.1:0-3508 GCA_964606025.1 uncultured Candidatus Planktophila sp. | reverse complement strand
CGCCAGGAGAAGGTAACTGTTGGCGAGACCATCACCGTCGATCGCATCGACGCTGCTGCTGGCGCATCAGTTTCATTTCCAGCGCTCCTCGTTGTCGATGGCGCAAGCGTCACTACTGACCCAAAGGTTCTCTCAAGCATCAAGGTAACTGGCGAAGTTATCGACGAAGTTAAGGGTCCAAAGATCGACATCCTTCGTTACAAGAACAAGACAGGCCATCGCCGTCGTCAAGGTTTCCGTGCACAGCACACACGAGTAAAGATCACCGCAATCAGCGGTGCTAAGTAAGCGAACCGGTTAAGGGAGCAAATAAATGGCAAGTAAGAAGGGTGTTTCCTCAACACGTAACGGTCGCGATTCAAACCCACAGTACCTCGGTATTAAGCGTTTCGGTGGCCAAGAAGTTAATGCAGGAGAAATTCTCGTTCGTCAGCGTGGAACACACTTCCACCCAGGCAAGAACGTAGGACGCGGTAAGGACGACACACTATTTGCTCTCGCAGCTGGTGCAGTTGAATTCGGTCGCGCTCGCGGTCGTCGTGTAGTGAATGTAGTTCCTGCAGTTTAATTAAGGTTTCTCTTAAAGGAGCGGGCCGCATTTATCGCGGTCCGCTTTTTTATTTCGGCAAGCAAAGGTCAAGGAAGGGGAGTGAAAATAAATGACAACGTTTATCGATAGCGTCACTCTCTTTGCAACGGCTGGAAAAGGCGGCGATGGTTGCGTCTCTGTCAAGCGTGAAAAATTTAAGCCACTTGGTGGTCCTGATGGTGGCAATGGTGGTCGCGGTGGAGATGTCATTCTTGTCGTTGATTCATCTGTAACAACACTTCTCGACTTTCATCACTCACCACATCGCAAAGCTACCTCTGGTCATCAAGGCTATGGCGATCGCAAAGATGGCGTCTCTGGTGAAGATCTCATCCTTCCTGTTCCAAATGGAACTGTTGTCTACGATGAAGACGGTCAAGAGATTGCAGACCTTGTTGGAATTGGAACAACCTTCCTTGCAGCTCGCGGTGGACATGGCGGGCTTGGAAATTTAGCTCTCTCATCATCTAAGCGACGTGCACCAGGATTTGCTCTCCTTGGCGAGCCAGGTGAAGAACGAAAGCTCACTCTCGAACTTAAATCAGTTGCAGATATCGCACTCGTGGGATTCCCAAGTGCAGGAAAATCCTCACTTATCGCTGCAGTCTCTGCTGCACGCCCAAAGATTGCTGATTATCCATTTACAACACTGGTCCCTAACCTCGGTGTTGTTCAAGCAGGCGATACGCGATTTACCGTGGCAGATGTTCCGGGACTTATTCCAGGTGCATCACAAGGAAAGGGACTTGGTCTTCAATTCCTTCGCCACGTAGAACGCTGCGTCGCACTTGTTCACGTTCTTGATTGCGGAACGTTAGAGACCGATCGCAATCCAATTGATGACCTAGATGCAATTGAAAACGAGCTAGCCCTCTATGGTGGTCTTGAAGATCGTGTACGAATTGTTGCGCTCAACAAGATTGATTTACCTGATGGAAAAGCAATGGCCGACATGGTTGAAGACCAGCTTAAAGAACGTGGCTATCAGGTTTATAAAGTTTCAGCTGCGAGCCGCGAAGGTTTGCAGGAGCTTATGTACGCGATGGCACGCCTTGTTCAGCGCGAACGTGCACAGGCTGCAAAAGAGGAGCGCACAAGAATTATCTTGCGCCCTGTCGCTGTCGATGATTCAGGATTTACGGTGCAGAAGAATGGCGATGGTTCCTTTAGCGTGCGTGGGCAGAAGGTTGTTCGATGGGTTCGCCAGACAAACTTTAAGAATGCTGAAGCAATCGGCTACCTTGCAGATCGCCTTGCTCAACTCGGCGTTGAGAAAGAGCTCTTCAAGAAAGGCGCAGTTGCAGGATCTGAAGTACGTATCGGTTCTGGCGATAACGAAGTTGTCTTCGAGTGGGAGCCAACTATCGAGGCAGGTGCTGAACAATTAGCTGGCTTCTTACATCGTCGTGGTGAAGATTCACGACTTGAAGGTGCATGGCAGACCGTTGAACGTGAAGCTGACAGACTTTCAGATGAAGAAATAGCTCGTCAATGGGAGTACAACGTTGCAGAGCCAAATAATCCAGAAATTAAAATATCTCTCGATGAGTTAGAAGAGAGTGAAGAAGAAAGCAATAAGAAATGAGCCGCGCAGCACTTAATACCGCTAAGCGAATTGTTATCAAGATCGGCTCATCTTCGCTGACAGGGGCTGCAGGTTCTGAGCTAGACCCACAATCAGTCGAGAAGATTGTCAGTCTTGCCTGCGCACTTAAAGAGCGCGGTTCTGAAGTCATCCTGGTTTCTTCCGGTGCAATCGCTGCAGGGCTCTCACCACTTGGGCTCACTACGCGTCCAAAAGATTTGGCAACTCAGCAAGCGGCTGCATCCGTTGGGCAAGGTTTACTCATAGCGCGCTATAACGAGAAGTTCTCTGCCCATGGTGTCATCTCATCGCAGGTATTGCTCACAACCGAAGATATTGTCCGACGTTCGCACTATCAGAATGCACAACAGACACTTACAAAGTTGCTCTCGCTCGGTGTTGTTCCCATCATCAACGAAAATGACACTGTTGGTACTCAGGAGATTCGTTTTGGAGATAACGATCGTCTAGCTGCCCTAGTTGCACTTCTCATTCATGCAGATCTCTTAGTTCTTGTTTCAGATATCGATGCTCTTTACGATGCGCCACCAGCGCAAGCGGGAGCAAAGCCAATTCGCAATGTGGCTGCAATGTCTGATATCGAATCCATCGTTCTTGGTGGCGCAGGCTCCGCCGGTGTTGGCAGTGGGGGGATGGTTACTAAGGTTGAAGCAGCGCGTATCGCAACCAGCGCTGGAATTCCAATGCTTCTCACATCGTTGAAAGAGTCACATGAAGTAATTGCCGGCGCTGATTTAGGAACTTTCTTTGAAGCGCAGAGCTCTAAATCTAATTCACGCCTTCTTTGGCTGGCACATGCATCAACACCGCAGGGACGATTGATTCTCGATGATGGCGCGGTTACGGCAATTCTGGAGCGTGGCACATCACTTCTTCCTGCTGGCGTTACCGCTGTTGAAGGAACATTTATTTCAGGCGATACCGTGGAGCTTTCCGCTAAGTCAGGAAAAGTAATCGCACGTGGCCTAGTGGCATTTGATTCAACTGAGATTCCTCAGATGCTCGGTCGATCCACCAAAGAACTTGCAGCTTCACTCGGTGCAGAATATGAGCGCGAGTTAGTTCATAGAGATGATTTAGTACTCCTATGATGGCGGTAGAGATTGTTTCAGGATTAGCCGACAAGGCTCGTGCTGCTTCGCGCACGCTTTCAGTAGCAACAGGTGAAGACCGCAAGGCGGCCCTTGAAGCAATCGCCCAAGCCATTGAATCTCGAAGCTCAGAAATCATCGCCGCTAATGAAATCGATATGGCGAATGCTCGCAAAGATCAGATGCACCCTCAGATGCAAGATCGTTTACTTCTCACACCAG
>CAZSEW010000095.1:0-3528 GCA_964606025.1 uncultured Candidatus Planktophila sp. | reverse complement strand
CACCGCTGCCGTGGGCGCCAACAAATATCGTTGAAGATACATATAAGAACGTACTTGCTCCCATGATCGCCGAGATGGCTGCCCGCGGGACTCCATTTGTCGGTCTTCTCTATGCAGGGCTTGCACTTACCGATGATGGAATCCGCGTTATTGAATTTAATGCGCGCTTTGGTGATCCAGAGACTCAAGTTTTAATTCCACGACTTGTTACTCCGTTAGCAACACTTCTCTATAAAGCTGCCACCGATTCACTCGATGATGAAGTTCTGCAGTGGCGCGATGAAAGTGCTGTCACAGTTGTACTTGCTGCTCAGGGATATCCAGAATCACCAAAGATTGGTGGAGTTATTTCGGCTCTGCCCGCAATCGAAAATGCGCAAATTTTCCATGCAGGAACTTCGCAGAGCGCAGATGCTCTTCTCTCTGCTGGTGGCCGCGTCCTAACTGTGACCGGAACAGGTACAGATTTAACGGAAGCACGCGACCGCGCTTACCGAGCAATTTCTCAGATCCAACTCGAGGGTTCGTTCTACCGCACCGATATCGCGCTCAATGCGTCGGTCGCTGAGAAGGGCAATTAAATGAGGGAGAATGCACCAGTGAGCGTATTAGCTGATCGTTATGCATCGAATGAGATGCGCCAGATCTTCTCGCCCGAATCAAAGATTATCGCGGAGCGTAAATTGTGGATTGCCGTTGCTCGTGCGCAATCAAAGCTTGGCCATGCGATTTCTGATGCGGTGATTGCTGATTACGAAAAGGTAGTCGCAAAGGTTGATCTCGCATCAATTGATGCTCGTGAAAAAATAACGCGTCACGATGTAAAAGCACGTATCGAAGAGTTCAACGCACTTGCTGGCCACGAAGCAATACATGCCGGAATGACAAGCCGCGACTTAACCGAAAATATTGAAGCGCTTCAGATCCGTGACGGTCTTGCGATAGTTCACGATAAGACTGTTGCACTGCTAGCTTCCCTTGGAACAAAAGCTGCGCAGTATGCAGATCAACCAATTGCAGGACGTTCACATAATGTGCCTGCACAAATTACAACTTTAGGTAAGCGCTTTGCATCTGCCGCAGAAGAACTTCTCTTTGCATACGAGCGCTTGCAATCGCTGCAGTCACGCTATCCAATGCGCGGAATCAAAGGCCCAGTCGGCACTGCGCAAGATTCAATCGATTTGCTTGGTTCATCAGATGCTCACCAGAAGCTCGAAAGTTCAATCGCAGCTGAACTTGGCTTTGATCGCGTTCTAGATTCAACCGGTCAGGTTTATCCACGTTCATTGGATTACGACGTTGTTACAACTCTTGTTCAACTTGCGACTTCACCATCATCGCTTGCGACATCAATTCGCTTGATGGCTGGCGCAGAACTTGTCACTGAGGGCTTTAAAGCAGGCCAGGTTGGCTCATCTGCGATGCCTCATAAGATGAATACACGTTCATGCGAACGAGTAAATGGCCTCACAGTTATTTTGCGCGGCTATGCATCGATGGTCTCTGAACTCGCTGGCAATCAATGGAATGAAGGCGATGTTTCTTGCAGCGTTGTACGTCGCGTTGCACTACCTGATGCTTTCTATGCAATCGATGGCTTACTTGAAACGATGCTTACCGTCCTTAACGAGTTTGGTGCATTCCCTGCAGTGATTGCAGCAGAACTCGAACGCTACCTTCCATTCTTAGCAACAACCAAGATTTTGATGGCTTCTGTTAAAGCTGGCGTTGGACGCGAAGTCGCACACGAGGCAATTAAGGAACACGCAGTTGCTGCAGCTCTCGGAATGCGCGAAGGAAAAGCAAATAACTTCCTCGATGCGATTTCAGATGATGCTCGTATTCCATTTAAGCGCGCAGAGCTAGATGCGCTCATCGGAAACCCACTTGAATTTACTGGCGATGCTCGCCAACAAGTTGCTCGAGTTGTAAATCGCATCGACGCGATTACATCCGCGCACCCTGCCGCTGCGCAGTACAAACCACACAACATCAGGTGAGCGGCTTCGGTAAGGCTGGTGCGCCAGCTGCCCCAGTAATCGAAGGATGGAAACACCTTCGCACCGGCAAAGTCCGCGACCTGTACACAAATGAATCCGGTGAGATTCTCCTCGTTGCTTCAGATCGAATCTCGGCATTTGATTGGGTTTTACCGACAACAATTCCTAATAAAGGTGCAATTCTTACTCAGCTCTCACTCTTCTGGTTCGAACTTCTCGCCGACATTGTTCCAAACCACATCATTTCTGATGAAGTTCCTGCCAGCGTTGCCGATCGTGCAGTCATTGTTCAGCCGCTAGAGATGTTTGCCATCGAATGCGTTGCACGCGGATACCTGACAGGTAGCGGATTAGCAGAGTATTCACAGAACCAAGAGGTCTGCGGAAATGCTTTACCTGCAGGGCTTCTAGATGGATCTGAACTTCCTGCAACAATCTTTACTCCAGCAACAAAAGCCGAAATCGGTGATCACGACATCAATATTGATTTTGAAACGGCTGCAAAGATTGTAGGTGCCGATCGAGCAGCCGAACTTCGAGATTTAACTGTCAAGCTCTATGACACTGCAGCTGAATTTTCTAAGAGCCGCGGAATCTTGTTAGCAGATACAAAGTTTGAATTTGGATTGAATATGGCTGGCGAAATTACTTTAGGTGATGAAGCGTTGACACCTGATTCATCTCGCTTTTGGGAGCTCGATGGATGGGCGCCAGGAAAGTCACAACCATCATTCGATAAGCAATTTGTCCGCGATTGGTTGACCTCATCGGGGTGGGATAAGAAATCACCGCCACCTGCATTACCAGAAGAGATTGTTCAGAAGACTGCTGCACGATATGCAGATGCCTTTGAACGAATTACCGGCAGCAAGTTCTAAGAAACTAACAGGGAGATAAAAATGGCAAAGATCGTGGTAGACGTGATGTTAAAGCCCGAGATTCTCGACCCACAAGGCAAAGCTGTTGCTGCAGCTCTTCCTCGTTTAGGTTTCACCTTTGCTAAAGATGTTCGCCAAGGCAAGCGATTTGAAATCGAAGTCGATGGCGAGCCAACTGCCGCACAACTTGCAGAAGTTGAGAAAGCTGCCGAGAAGTTACTTTCAAACCCTGTCATTGAAAATTTCACAGTTCGAGTAGAGAAGTAAGCAGATGAAGATTGGTGTTGTAACTTTTCCAGGCACTCTCGATGATCGAGATGCCGCTCGCGCAGTTCGCTACGCCGGTGGCGAAGCAGTCTCGCTCTGGCATAACGATGCAGACCTTCATGGAGTAGATGCAGTCATCTTGCCTGGCGGATTTTCGTATGGCGATTATCTTCGCTGCGGTGCGATTTCACGATTCTCTCCAGTTATGGAGCCAATCATCGATGCCGCGAATGGTGGAATGCCGCTACTCGGTATCTGTAACGGCTTTCAGGTACTTGCAGAAGCACACCTGATTCCAGGAGCGCTAACTCGCAACCATGAACTCCACTTCTTATGCCGCGATCAGAAGTTAACAATTGAAAATACAGAGACAGCGTGGA
>CAZSEW010000094.1:0-3534 GCA_964606025.1 uncultured Candidatus Planktophila sp. | reverse complement strand
GCATAATGAAGTTGACCCTGAAGTCAGTCGTGAACGTGCAATTGAACTCCTTGGACTAGTCGGAATCCCAGATCCAGCTTCACGAATCGATTCATTCCCACACCAATTCTCAGGTGGAATGCGCCAGCGCGTGATGATTGCCATGGCTCTGGTAAATAACCCTTCACTTCTTATTGCTGACGAGCCAACGACGGCGCTCGACGTAACAGTTCAAGCTCAAATTCTTGCGCTGCTGAAGGATTTGCAGAGTGAATTTAAGATGGCGATTATCTTGATTACTCATGATCTCGGTGTGGTTGCAGGCGCCGCAGATCGCGTCAATGTTATGTATGCAGGTCGCATCGTTGAAAGTGCCAATGTCTTTGATCTCTATGCAAGACCATCTATGCCATATACACAGGGGCTCCTTGATTCAATTCCACGTCTAGATCGTCCGCATACAGATCGCCTCTCTGCGATTCCAGGACAGCCCCCTTCAATGATTTCACTTCCACAGGGATGCTCTTTTGCACCACGTTGTTCACGTATCAGTGAAGTCCCTGGCAATAAGTGCGTGACGACGCTACCTGAGCTAACAGCACGTACAGATGGCCATGTGGCTCGCTGCTTTATCGGTGAAGGAAAGGGCGCATAAATGTCTACGCCAATTCTTGAAGTAACGGATTTAACTAAGTTCTTCCCAATTCAATCCCAGGGAATTTTTTCTAAGGTTAAGGGCGATAACAAAGCGGTCAATGGAATCTCATTTACTCTCAATGCTGGTGAAACTCTCGGACTCGTTGGCGAATCTGGCTGCGGAAAATCTACTGCTGGCAGAACGATTTTGAAGCTCTATGAGCCAACCTCAGGCACAATCAGATTTGAGGGCGAAGATATAACTAAGTTTTCTGCTTCGAAGATGAAGCCTCTACGTACTCAGATGCAGATGATCTTCCAAGATCCATATTCATCCCTAAACCCACGCCACACAATTGGTTCAATCATTGCAGCCTCTTATGAGATTCAGAAGATCACTCCTGAGCAAGGAGTAAAACGCGCGGTGCAAGAGTTGATGGAGCGCGTTGGGCTTAACCCAGAGCATTACAACCGTTATCCGCACGAGTTCTCTGGTGGACAGCGTCAAAGAATTGGAATTGCACGTGCACTTGCGCTGAAACCAAAATTTATCGTCTGTGATGAACCGGTATCTGCACTCGACGTATCTATTCAGGCCCAGGTAATCAATCTTCTCGATGATCTACGTGATGATTTCGGACTTTCTTATCTCTTCATCGCCCACGATTTATCCGTTGTTCAACATATTTCTAATCGCGTTGCTGTGATGTACCTCGGAAAGATTATGGAGCTTGCCCCAACTGAAGATCTCTATAAGAGTCCGCATCACCCATATACAAAGGCTCTGCTCTCTGCGATTCCGCTTCCAGATCCAATACTTGAACGTAAGCGCGAACAAATTATTCTGAGTGGCGATATTCCAAATCCAGTTAATCCTCCAACTGGTTGTGTCTTTAATACTCGTTGTTGGAAGGCGCAAGATAAGTGCCGCACAACTGAGCCTGCTTTGGTGCAGATTGGTGCATCACAAGTGGCTTGCCACTTCCCAGATTAATCGCCGAATTAAAGCGAGACTTTAACGCTCTTACCTGTGCGCGCTGATTCGTGCGCAGCATCGGCCAAAATCAACGCTGCACGACCATCATCGTAGGTTGAACCAAGGTTCTTGCCCTCAGCGATTCCCTGGATAAAGAGTGAGAGTTCATTGCGATATGCAGCTGCGTAACGTTCTAGGAAGAAGTCCATATAAGGCTCTCCAGCACTAGAAGCGTCCTTTGAAAAGAGCTCCACGGTTGTATCAGTAAGGTTCTTAATCTGGAGCATTCCCTTATCGCCGAAGACTTCAATGCGCTGGTCGTAACCATAGGCAGAGTGGCGTGAGTTAATGATCGTGACAATCTCGTTATTTGCGCCCTTTAGTACAACGCTGACACTGTCGAAATCGTTCTCTTCTTTGATGTAATCGCAGAAACTGTTGGCACCCGTTGCTGATACTTCAACGATATTTGGCACGAAGTAACGAGCCATATCAAAGTCATGGATTGTCATATCTCTAAAGATTCCACCAGAGATTGCAATGTATGCCTGTGGGGCAGGTCCTGGGTCGCGGCTTGTAATGACAACTTGCTCGACCTTGCCGATTTCACCCTTTTCAACGCGAGCCTTAACTGCCTTAAATTGTGGATCCTGTCTGCGATTAAAGCCGATTGTGACATTGGTCTTTGCAGAGTTGGCAGCGTCGCGAAGTGAATCAACGTTCTTAATATCTAAATCAATTGGCTTTTCGCAGAGCGCATGGACGCCAGCCTTTATTGCGGTTGCAAGAAGTGGCACGTGCGTTGGTGTAGGTGAGCCGATGATTACCGCATCGATTTCACCTGAGTTGATTACCGCCTCAGGGTCATTTGATACTTTTCCGCCAAAGGCTGCTGCAACTTTCTCGGCAGACTCTGTAAATGGATCGACGATATAGACAAGCTCAGCGTTGGGATTGTCAAAGACACTTCCCGCGTGAACGTAACCGATACGACCTGCGCCAATAATTGCAAAACGAAGCTTCTTAGACATGTGCGAAATCCTATCTCTAGCTAGAGCGTTACTTTGTAATTGTTCCGATTTGATCAACGATTTTGAGTGATGTCTCAATATTGGCGAGTGAATCTTTATGAGAATAGAGAGGAGCTTCCAGTAATCCTTGTTCGAGATATTGCGCAAAAGCATGCACTTGGTGGATCAGACCAAGGTGTTGAGGCATTCCGAGATCATCCACCCAAGTAGCTAGAGCATCATCCAAGCCATTTCCATGAAGAGTGATTGAAGTAGGTGTAAACCAAGGGGTTCCAAAGGAGATGCTTCCCTTTGAACCTGATACTGCGCCCCAGATCGGAAGTGATGTACGAGCTGAAAGCACAAAGTTAGAGCGAGCACCGCTAGCAAAGCGCATAAATGTATGGGTCTCTTCATCGATTTTATTTGGATGTAATTTTCCAAAGGCATGAATCTCGCTTGGATCGCCTAAGAACTCTTGCGAAAAGGCGATTGGATAGATGCCCATATCGATAATTGGATTGCCGCCACCTAGTGTGAAGAGGCGCGGTACGCCAAGGTTTGCTTGGCAGAAGTTTGAGATTACAAGGTCGATATCACCGAGGGTTCCATCTGCTACTAATTGACGGGCGATATCCATCTGCGGCAAGAAGCGAGTCCACATAGCTTCAACTGCGAGAACCTTCTTCGCTTTGGCTGCTGCATAGATTGCCTGTGCCTCACCTAAATCCATCGTAATTGGTTTTTCAATCAGCACATGTTTACCCGCATTGATTGCAATCAGCGCAACTTCTAGGCGATCAGATGGCAGTGTTGCAATGTAAATTGCATCGATATCATCGCGTGCTGCGAGCTCTTCATATGAGTTATGAAATGACTCCATATTCCAAGTCTTAGCAAATGCTTCTGCTTTACCTGGGGTGCGAGATGCAA
>CAZSEW010000093.1:1805-3543 GCA_964606025.1 uncultured Candidatus Planktophila sp. | reverse complement strand
AAGGAGAGCACCACAAGAATGAGAGAAAGGGACGGAATGAGGAAGTATGTAGGTTCGCTCATCACATACTTAATTGAATCTGAGATTAGTAATCCCCAAGTTGCCGCTGGTGGCTGAACACCAATTCCCAAATATGAATACACCGCTTCTGCAGCGAGATACCCAGGAAGCGCAAGCGAGAGATAAACAATCACTGGTGTCCAGAGATTTGGAAGTAATTCCTTGAAAATAATTCTTCGATGGCTAGCCCCAAGTGCGCGAGATGCAAGAACGAAATCTCTTTCACGAAGTGACATCGCTTGCGAGCGCATGATGCGCGAGAAGTATGGCCAACCAAAGAGCGCTAGAACTAAAATCAAATAAATCACTCGTGCTGAGTTATCTCGCGCAATTCCAGATTTCTCGATTCGCGCAATCATTGGTGCACTCAGTGCGATGATCATGAAGAATGATGGGAATGAGAGAAGGAAATCGGTAAATCGTCCAAGTACGTTATCTGTACGACCTCGGAAATAGCCAGCAACTACACCAATCATTAATCCCACGAAGACTGTTGTTAACGTTGCAATAGCTGCAACCAAGAAAGAAATTCGTGCACCGTAGATAAGACGTGCAAGTAGGTCGTAACCAATTCCCGGTTCAACACCAAGTGGATGGTTCCAACTCATTCCGCCGAATCGACCAATCGTTTCGCCACGAGCGGTGATTGCATTTCCGTCTCGCTCATTGGGATCGATATTTATTGCCCACGAAATGATTGGGGCAAATACCGCCATAGAAACGAGGAAGAGAGATGAGATGAGGGCGGCTATTCCGACTCTATTTTTCTTAAATCGGCGCCAAGCCATTTGCCGTGGGCTCCTACTGGTCAGTATCTGACCTTGGGGCGCCTCAATTTCCGCGCCCATCGCTCCCATAGCCATTTAGGTGACGGTACTCTCCCCGCTCGGCAAAGGCAATCACCCTTTGGTAACAAAAAGAGATCTAAAGCCAATACCCCAGAAAATAGCGCCTTCGCCCTAGCCTTTTCCCATGAATTCATTCGAGCTAACTTTCTCAGGACTTAATTTCTTCGCAATCGTGGCTGCCTTCGGATTTTGCTTTGTCAGCGGCGCAATCTGGTTTGGACCAAAGACTTTCTATCCGATTTGGATGAAAGAACGTGGCATCGCATCAGGTCAGTTGAATTCGCAGCAAAATAAGCCCGTACTTTTATTTGGCGGAACAATTCTTGGGCTTCTAGTTCAAATCTTGGTTTTAGCTCTTGTCATTAATTCACTCGCTGGCCAAGGTGAGGCGACCGCTCTTCAAGGTGCAACTGTTGGCTTGGCTCTCGGAGCCGGTATCTCGATGTTCTCGTCACTTTCACATAGATTGTTCGGTGGAGAAAGCCTTAAAGTCTGGCTTATTGAAACAGCGAGTGATGGAATAAACCTCACAATCGCTGGCGCAATTATTGCAATTTTGGGTTAATCAGTTACTACCCAAGAAGTGGACGAAGTTCAACCTTTCGGTTGCACGCTTTCGAACCAGCAAGAGCTAACTCTTTAGCGACTGCTTCATCGGCTGCTTCGATCAGCCAGAATCCGCTGAAGTTTTCAGCAGCTCCAAAGAGCGGCTTGCCTGTTTCAATTCCAGCACCAGCCCGATTATCAATGACGTTCGCTGTGCTTGGCGCTGCCAACCCGCCCGCAAAGATCCATTGTCCATTTGCACGCAATTGATCGTTAAATGCATC
>CAZSEW010000093.1:0-1705 GCA_964606025.1 uncultured Candidatus Planktophila sp. | reverse complement strand
CCAACTCACTGAGCAAAACACAGCGAAGCGGTCTTCTCTTTGCCTTCATTGGAGTCTTCGCGTTCTCACTCTCCCTTCCATTTACCAAATTGGCGCTCAAGAGTTTTGATCCGCTTTTCACTGCCTTTGCTCGACCCGTAATTGCCGCCTTCTTGGCGATCCCGCTGATGTTCATTTTCAAAGTACCGGCACTGCCCCGCCATCTCTGGAGGCCAACAGCTTTCACTGCCCTTGGCGCTGTTTTTGGCTGGCCAATCTTGATTGCAATCGCACTTCATAGAACCACATCAGCACATGTGTCGGTTATTGCAGCGGTCATGCCTCTAGTAACTGCGATTATTGCGGTCATCATGAATAAGAAACATCCAGGTAAATCCTTCTGGGTTGCATCGACACTTGGCACGGCTCTCCTTGTTTTCTTCTCACTGAGCAGAGGCGGAATATCTAGCGCAGACCTACTTACAGATTTAATAATCATCGGAGCGGTAATTGCTTCCTCGTATTGCTACGTCGAAGGTGCGGGGCTCACTAATTACCTGCCTGGCTGGCAAGTTATCTCTTGGGTAGTTGTCATCAGTCTTCCTATCGCAATTCCTGGTGCAATTGCTGTGTATACGGCCACATCAGATCAATACACACTTTATTTAGATGCAGTTCTCGGAATGCTTGGTATCGGGCTATCTTCAATGTACCTAGGCTTCTTTGCTTGGTATCGCGGACTTCGCGATTTCGGCGTGGCTCATGGATCACAAGTGCAGCAGCTTCAGGCAATCATGACTTTAGGCTGGTCCGCACTTCTCTTAGGCGAATCAGTAACTCTAACCATGGTGCTTTCCGCAATTGGAATCGTTCTCTGTGTACTCTGGGCCTTGTCCAACGTTAATAAGGCTGAAGTAAATCAACAAAGGAAAGAGTGAACCATGGCATCAAAAATAGATATCCGAAGCTTTGCAAGATACGCGGCAATCGCTGCTGTAATCAATGCTGTCATTTTCTTAATTGCGAAATCTGCTGATGCCACGATGATCGTTAACCAAGGTGGAGCTCAGGAAATACTTGTTCCGATGGTTATCGGTTCTACACTCTTTGGTCTCATCGCTGCGGCTATCGCAGCCTCATTAATTGGAAAGAAGTTCAAAAGTTTTCTTGCCAACGCGCCTCTTATTGGTCTGGTTTTCGGGTTAGTCACAGCCGCAGCCCCGTTTTCAGCATCTGATGATTCCAAGACTTCAATTGCACTTGCATCGATGCATGTTGTTGCAGGCGTGCTGTGGTATTTCGGAGCTAAGCGCTCAACGAAATAAGTTATCTCGACTACGAGCTGGATCGGAGAATTTTCTCCATGGGGCGACCCTTTGCAAGTTCATCAACTAATTTATCCATATAACGAATCTTCTTCATCAGTGGATCTTCAATTTCCGCAATCTTCACCCCGCAGATGGAACCTGTAATGAGTTTTGCATTTGGATTAATTTTTGCAGCCTTGAAGAACTCCCTAAAGGTTGTTGCTTTCTTCAAGTGACTCTTAAGAGTCTTTGAATCAAATCCTGTGAGCCAAGTAATCACCGTGATGAGTTCAGCTTCTGTGCGATTTTTTCGTTCTACTTTTATGACATAAAGTGGATAGACGCTGGAGAATGGCATCTCAAAAATCTTGTGGCTCACCCGGCTAAGTCTAAAAGAAGAGTCGCCCTATAAGCCTGAG
>CAZSEW010000092.1:0-3598 GCA_964606025.1 uncultured Candidatus Planktophila sp. | reverse complement strand
GCTCGCAAAGATCAGATGCACCCTCAGATGCAAGATCGTTTACTTCTCACACCAGAGCGCATTGGATCAATCGCCGGGGGAGCGCGACAGGTTGCCGCTCTGCCTGACCCACTTGGCGTCACTCTGCGCGAATCCACACTTCCTAACGGTTTAGAACTTAAGCAAATCTCCGTTCCATTTGGCGTTATCGGAATGGTCTACGAGGCGCGTCCAAATGTCACAGTTGATGCCGCAGTAATTCTTCTCATGTCAGGAAATGCTGCTCTTTTGCGTGGTTCATCTACCGCCCGAAATAGTAACGAGATTCTCGTTAATGTCATGAGAGATGCAATAGCCACAACAAAGATTTCACCAGATGTAATTCAATTAGTTCCTTCAGAAGATCGAGCAACTACAAAGGCGCTGCTGACTGCGCGAGGCAAAGTAGATTTGGTTATTCCTCGAGGCAGTGCGGCACTTATTCGCATGGTTATAGATGAAGCCACAGTTCCAACTATCGAAACTGGCGCGGGTGTCTGCCATGTCTATATCGATGAGTTTGCAGATATCGAGAAGGCTCTGCCAATTCTTATCAACTCAAAGACCCATCGACCAAGTGTCTGCAATGCAGCAGAGACTCTTCTTGTACATAAGGCGATTGCTCCAACATTCCTACCGATGGCCCTTAAGGCTCTCTCTGAAGCGGGCGTGATTCTGCATACAGATGCAGCTGCGCAGAAGGTTGCCGAGAAATTCAGTATTCAATCATCTTTGGCAACCGAGGCGAACTGGTCTACCGAGTACGGCGTTCTCGAAATGAATGTAGGCGTTGTTGATTCACTCGATGCTGCTGCAGATCACATTTCTCGATTTGGAACAAAGCACACAGAAGCAATCGTCACTGAGAATAAGGAGAACGCATCTCGCTTTATCGCACTCTCAGATTGCGCAGCCGTAATGGTCAATACGTCTACTCGCTTTACTGACGGAGAGCAGATGGGATTTGGAGCAGAGATCGGAATCTCAAATCAGAAGTTGCATGCTCGTGGCCCAATGGGGTTAGAAGCAATGACTACAACTACCTGGATTGTTACCGGCAACGGCCAAATTCGCTCTTAACGATAACTTTTTATACACTCACCCACATGAGCAGCCTCTCCCGCGATGATGTCGCAAAGCTTGCAGGCTTAGCCCGAATCGAGATGACTGAGTCAGAACTCGTTGAACTCTCCTCGCAATTTGGCATGATCCTTGACGCTGTTGCACGCGTTCAAGAGATGGATCTATCTGGCGTTAAGGCCACATCTCATCCGCAGCCACTCGAAAACGTAGCGCGCCCAGATGTCGTTCTACCAAGTCTTTCTCCAGAAGATGCCCTCTCTGGCGCACCCGCTAAAGAAGAATCACGATTCCGTGTTCCACAAATCTTGGGTGAAGCAGAATGATTAATAAGACTGCTGCACAGATGGCAGATGCCCTTGCAAAGGGTGAGACGACATCTGTGGAACTTACCCAGGCACACCTCGATCGCGTCGCTGAAGTTGATGGTCAAGTTAAGGCTTTCTTACATGTTGATTCTGAAGGCGCGCTTGCACAAGCAAAAGATGTCGATGCTCGTCGAGCAAAGGGAGAGAAGCTCTCTGCAATCGCCGGTATTCCACTTGCGCTTAAGGATGTCCTTGCACAGAAGGGCGTTCCAACAACTGCAGGTTCAAAGATTCTGCAGGGATGGCGCCCACCCTATGACTCAACAGTTGTATCGAAACTTAAAGATGCAGGCGTTGTCATCATGGGTAAGACCAATATGGATGAGTTCGCAATGGGTTCATCGACAGAGAACTCTGGTTACGGTCCAACATTTAATCCTTGGGATTTAACACGTACACCCGGTGGTTCATCAGGTGGTTCTTCTGCAGCAGTCTCGTCTTTTGAAGCACCACTTGCTATCGGCTCTGATACTGGTGGATCAATTCGCCAACCTGCAGCTCTTACTGGAATCGTTGGAGTTCGTCCAACATATGGCGCAGTCTCTCGTTATGGATTGATTGCATACTCATCGAGCCTTGATCAAGCAGGTCCATTTGGCCGCACAGTTTTAGACACAGCTCTTTTGCATGAGGTTATTGCAGGACACGATCCAAGGGATGCGACAAGTATTAACGCTCCAGTTCCTGCAGTTGTTGCCGCGGCAAAGAGTGGCGATGTCAAGGGAATGAAGATTGGCGTTATCAAGCAGTTGCAAGGAGAGGGTTATCAGAAAGGCGTGCAATCGCGCTTTGATGAGTCTCTAGAAGTCCTCGCATCTCTTGGTGCAGAAATCGTGGAAGTTGATTGCCCGAGCTTTGAATACGCACTCGCTGCGTACTACTTAATTGCACCATCAGAGTGCTCATCAAACCTCGCGCGTTTCGATGCGATGCGTTACGGACTTCGCACAGGCGATGTTGATGGCGCATCTGCAGAAGCTGTCATGAGCGCAACTCGTGATGCAGGTTTTGGCCGTGAAGTGAAGCGCCGCATCATTCTTGGAACCTATGCGCTCTCATCTGGTTATTACGATGCCTATTACGGATCTGCTCAAAAGATTCGCACGTTGATTATTGAAGATTATGCCAAGGCTTTTACTAAGGCTGATGTCTTGGTCTCGCCAACTGCGCCAACTACTGCATACAAGATTGGCGAGAAGGTTGATGACCCGATGGCTATGTACCTCGGCGATGTTGCAACGATTCCCGTAAACCTTGCTGGTATCTGTGGAATGTCACTTCCTGCAGGTTTAGCTGATGAAGATAACTTGCCTGTTGGATTCCAAATCATGGCACCTGCGATGCAGGATCAACGTCTCTACCAGGCAGGCGCAGCACTTGAGGCAGCGCTGCTAACTAAGTGGGGCTCACCAATCTTGAGCAAAGCACCAGTGTTAGGGGGAGCGCGCTAATGGCACTTCCAACATATGAAGAAGTAGTTGCAAAGTGGGATCCAGTACTGGGTCTTGAAGTCCACGTAGAACTCAATACACATAGCAAGATGTTCTGTTCATGCGCAACGGAGTTCGGTGCAGAGCCAAATACTCAGACATGCCCCGTCTGTCTTGCACTTCCTGGAGCTCTTCCTGTTGTGAATGAGAAAGCGATTGAATCAACGATTCTTATCGGCCTTGCACTCAACTGCAAGATTGCTCCATATAGCCGCTTTGCTCGCAAGAATTACTTCTATCCAGATATGCCCAAGAACTTCCAGATTTCACAGTACGACGAACCAATCTGTTTCGATGGTTATGTCGATGTTGAAATTGATACTGAAGAAGGTCCAAAGCAATTCCGTATCGAGATTGAACGCGTACATATGGAAGAGGACACTGGAAAGTCACTTCACGTAGGTGGAGCAACTGGCCGAATTCATGGTGCTGATTACTCATTACTTGATTACAACCGTGCAGGTATCCCGCTTGTTGAAATCGTGACCAAGATTGTTCCTGGCACAGGCAAATATGCGCCAGAAGTTGCCAAGGCTTACGTTGCAGAACTCCGAGATATTTTGCGCGGACTTAAGGTCTCTGATGTAAAGATGGAGCAAGGCTCGCTACGTTGCGATGCAAACGTTTCACTAAAGCCAATCG
>CAZSEW010000091.1:0-3776 GCA_964606025.1 uncultured Candidatus Planktophila sp. | reverse complement strand
TTGCCAGCGGTAATTGACTTGCCACACGATCAAAAGGAATTACGCCATCGTGAGCGCGTTTTACCGTCACCGTATAGTCAGAGAGAAGCGCACGAGCCTTCTCTTCAGTTAACCCTACAACGCTAGGAATCTGGGGAAGATTGCTATTTGAATTTCCGCTGAGAAAGAAACCAGTTAGTGCAAGTGCGAGCGATGCAAGGAGTGAACCACCGTAGATAAGCGCTGATTTACGAGTGAAGAGTGGCTTTGAAGCAATTTTTGCAACAACTTCTTCACCTGCGTGTACACGCTTAATATCGTCAAGCATCTCTTGCGCACTCTGATAGCGATCATCCGGATTCTTAGCTAGTGCAACGGCTAATACCTTCTCGATACCTTCAGGAAGTTCCGGATCGATTGTGCGAATGCGCGGAGCAACACTGGATGCATGTTGAAAGGCGATTGATACAGGAGTCTCTCCGGTAAATGGAGGTTGACCTGCGAGTAATTCAAAGAGAAGGCATCCTGTTGAATAAATATCACTTCTTGAATCTGCAAATTCACCGACGGCTTGTTCTGGAGATAAATATTGAGCTGTACCAACAACATTCCAGGTGCTTGTCAGAGTCGCACCTAGATCATCCATCGCACGAGCGATACCAAAGTCCATAACTTTGACATCACCTTTATCGGTGATCATGACATTTGCTGGCTTGATGTCACGGTGAATTATCTGTCGCGCATGTGAATATTCGAGACCAGCCAGAATTCCTTCTGCGATTTCAAGAGCGCGCTGTAGAGGCAGTTTCTGACCTTTATCTCGTAGCGCATAAATTATTTCCCGAAGAGTCTGCCCAGTTACGAGTTCCATAACAATGTAAGGCGCTGGTTCTTCGCCTGAATCGTAGACAGCGACAATTGCCGGATGGTTAAGACCTGCAGCAGCTTTTGCTTCTTTTCTAAAGCGAGCAACGAATGATGGATCTTTCGCTAAATCACTTCGCAGAATTTTGATGGCAACCTCACGAGAGAGGCGCTGATCGGATGCGATGTAGACATCGGCCATTCCGCCAGTTCCGATCATCTGACCGAGTTGGTAGCGACCGCCGAGCAATGCGTTCATCATTGAGCGGCTCCAATCTTTACTGGCGCCTCTTCGCTTGATTCCACGAGATCGGCAACAACTACAGTCACGTTATCAGGTGCACCATTTATATATGTGGCATCGATTAGGGCATCGACGGTGCTCTGACGATCCTTGCCCTTGATGAGAGATTTAATCTCCTTCTCGGTAAGAACAGAGCTCAAGCCATCGCTGCAAAGTAGGTATCTATCTCCGGCTTTACCTTCGAGAATCAACAATGGAGCGCTAGAAGTTCCTTCACCCATCAATACTTGAGTTAATACCGAGCGCTGGGGGTGAGTTGCAACATCAGAATGTGAAATCGCTCCTTGATTTAACAACTCTTGAATAACTGTGTGATCTTGAGTTAATTGTTCGAATGAGTTTCCGCGTAACCGATAAGCACGCGAATCTCCGATATGTAGAAGCGAGATTCTTTCTCCATTGATAAAGAGAGATGTAAGAGTTGTTCCCATCCCCGATAACTGTGGATTCTCATCCGACTCGCTCTTTAACTGCGAATCAATTGCGTCGAGTGAGTTGCTATATATATCTTCAGCTGAATCCGCATCTATCTCTGGATTACAAATAACAGATGAAATTGCTTCTAACTGTGTAATTGCAATACGTGATGCAACTTCGCCAGCGGCATGCCCACCCATCCCATCTGCAACTGCAATAACTTGGGCAGAGGTGAGGGCGCTATCTTCATTACCTTTACGTTGTAATCCGACGGCAGAACGAGCTGCTGTCGCGAAGAAGAGTGGAGCCATGGGGTAAGAGTAATCTCTTTGCTACCCTCGGTCTCATGCTGATCTACGCACACAGAGGCGCGAGTGCTGACTTTCCAGAGCACACATTGGCTGCATATGAAGGCGCAGTAGCGCAAGGCGCCGATGGTTTTGAGTGCGACCTGCGAATCACAAAGGATGAAGTTCCAGTGCTCTGGCATAACGCTTCGATGTTAGAGCGGGCAGGAAATAAGGGGTTGATTTCAGAGATGACCTTTCAAGAAGTCACTCGTGCATATCCCCAAGTTCTAACTCTTGATGTATTTCTAGATTTTGCAATCAAATCCAAAAAAGCAATTCTCGTTGAGACAAAACATCCTGTCATAAGCGGTAATCGCGTAGAAGAGTTATTAGTTGATGCCCTTAAAGAGAAAGATATTCTTTCGCAGATTCCTGTCTCTGTTATGTCATTTAGCTGGAGTGCAATCGAGAAAGTAAAGAGGCTAAATCCAGATATTCAAACAACTTTCTTATTACATAAGCACACACCATGGTTTCAGATTAAGTACTCATCAGCAGTCGCCATGGGCCCTGAAATCGATCACCTTCGCGCCGAGCCCATCAGAGCGAAGAGAATTCAAGAGTTAGGCAGATTGCTCAATGTTTGGACGGTCGATGAAGATTCTGACATCAAACTCTGTCAGCGCTTGGGCGTCGATATTCTGATTACAAATAGGCCGGCGCATGCACGTGAAGTACTCCGGTACCCTTAACCAGTGAGCAGCGCAGAGAGCCATAGATTCGCCTTCTTGGGGCCAGTTGGCACATTTACCCAAGCTGCCTTAAAGAAATTAACATGCGATAACGATGTGACAATTCCTTATGCAAATGTCACAGCAGTCTTAGATGCAGTTCGCTCTGGCGAGGCAGATTACGCACTTGTTCCTATCGAGAACTCTGTTGAAGGCGTTGTTGCGCGCACACTCGATGAATTAGCTACCGGCGACCCTTTGGTAATTGCTCAAGAGGTAACACTTCCAGTGACATTTGCTCTGATGGTAAAGCCCGGCACTAAAGAGATTAAAAGAATTGGAACGCATCCACACGCAGAATCACAATGTCGAGCATTTATCGCCAAGAACTATCCGCACGCAGAGATAGTTCCAACGAGTTCGACATCTGCAGCAGCTGAAGCAGTTAGCAAGGGCGAGCTCGATGCAGCTATCGCATCTGCAGTTGCTGCAGAACACTTCGGATTAGAGGTCATTGCAGAAAATATCGGTGACAATTCAGGAGCAGTAACTCGATTTATCGCAGCCCAGAAGCCGGGCTGGATGCCAGAGCCGACAGGACACGACCGTACGTCTATGGCGGTATTTATCGATATCGATCACGCTGGTGCGCTTCTAGAAATCCTTCAGGTATTTGCAAAGAATGATGTAAACCTGACATTCATCCAGTCACGTCCAACAGGTCGCGAACTTGGTCACTACCATTTCATTATTGATGTTGAGGGTCATATCAAAGATGCCTCAGTTGGAAAATCAATTGAGGAACTTAAAGTAATCTGTGACGACATTAGATTCTTAGGTTCATACCCACGAGAGGTGCGCTCATGATTGATATCAAATTCCTTCGCGAAAACCCTGATGTCGTGCGCGCTTCTCAAAAAGGTCGTGGTGAAAGCGTTGAACTCGTTGATCAAATTTTGGCAATTGATGAAGTAAAGCGAGCCGCCGTTTCAGAATTTGAAACTTTGCGCCAAGAGCAGAACGTTCTTTCCAAGAGCGTGGGAGCCGCAAAGGGCGATGAGAAGACTGCGCTGCTTGAGAATGCAAAAGCGCTTGCAGATAAGGTCAAAGCTGCTGATTCAAAGCGCTCTGCAATTGAAGAGGAAGCAAAGCAGTTACTTCTGCAGCTCTCTAACTTATTAGATACCGAAG